>CALARM010000258.1 GCA_937888925.1 uncultured Synergistia bacterium
AGAAAAAAATGAGGACAGAAGTCAGTTTTATATCCTATTACAGGAACACTTTGAGTTTCAAGATATTCAAGGGTAAGTTTTAAATCTATAATTGATTTCGGCCCTGCAGATACCACCACTGTGCCGGCTTGAGACAGTTCCTGGAGATCTGCCGAAATATCAAGGCTATGTTCTCCTCCTGTATGGACACCTCCTATACCGCCTGTAGCAAATACTTTAATACCTGCTTTTTCTGCAATAAAACTCGTAGCTGCAACAGTTGTCCCTCCTGAACCTTCCTGCGCTATTACCATTGGTATGTCTCTTTTACTTATTTTGAACAGACCCTGATCTGTAGCAAGTTTTTCTATATCACGTCTGGTCAGTCCTACTTTTATCCTTCCATTTATAACAGCTATTGTGGCAGGAGTAACATCGAGACTTTCCGCCAGATCTTCAAGCATTTCCGCCAATTCCAGATTTACGGGAAAAGGAAGACCCTGGGCAATTACACTGGATTCCAGTGCAATTACAGGCTTTTTATTATCCAGAGCATCTCTGACTTTATCTGAATATATTATATGAGAAGACATAATTTTTACCTTCCTTTAAACAAGAGTTTTTCTCAGAAGCATTCTGCTTTCAAGCTCTCTGTATATAGCTTCAAGTTTGGCAGGTGTTAAATCATGGCTTACCGCTTCTCTTGACGAAAGGGTAATAGTGGCAGTTGCAACACCTGAAGCAATTGCAGAAGCTTCTGACTGTCCTTTCATAAGTCCGTATATGAGTCCTCCTACAAGAGCATCTCCTGCACCTATTGCATCTACTACCAGTGTTGCCACAGATGGTATGAAACCTTTCTGATTGGCAGTCGCAAGATATACCCCTTCCGGTCCAAGGGTTATTACTACCATTTTTACTCCTTTCTTGAGTAAAATTTCTCCTGCATGCCTTACTCCTTCCATATCGTCAATAGATATATCTACAAGCATTTCCGCTTCATCTTTGTTAGGAGTTATAATGTCTATTTTATCAAGTAAATCCTTTACGTAATCGCTTTTACTTACAGATACAGGTTCCACACAGAGAGGAATTTCGTATTTTTGACACATGTCAATCACAGCTTCAATGGTTTTTCTCGGTATACTTACATCTATTACAACAATGGCAGATTCCTGAAATATATGTTCTTTTGATTTTATATATTCGGGGGTTATGAGATCCAGTATGACCATATCTGAAATTGCTGTTTCCAGGTCACTTTTTTTATTTAACACTGCCATAAATATACTTGAACGATGTTCTTTAGAAGATATAACTTCTGCCATATTGACTCCGCTCTCTTCAGTGCGTTTTCTTATGAGTGTGCCATATTCATCTTCTCCTATAGCAGTCAGGAGAGTTGTATTTACCTGTAATCTTCCGAGATTCTCTGCAATATTTCTTGCCACTCCTCCAACACTCAGTTCTATTGTACCGGGATTTGAAGTATGAGGTATAAGAACCCCTTTTGAGCGGCCTTTAATATCCACATTTGAACCGCCTATTATAAGTACTGTTTTTTTATTCGCTTTTACAAACATTTTATGTATTCCCCTCTCTTTTTTATTAATTTATATGAGAACTGTGACGCGTAACGGGTGAGCGTGACGCGAGGAACAGATTTTCTTTTCGGTTGCTCCTGGATTCAGTCATTTTTAGTTGTAAAAAGTAATGTATAACATTATAGTAAATGGTAAAAAGTGATAATAATATCAGTGAATCTGATCACTGGTCACTGGTCACTGTTTATCTGGTCTGTAGAGTCCGGCTTCATTTACTCCGAGTAAGCCTGCGTCGTAACTGCGTTTATCTACAGGAGAAAGGATTTTCACTGTTCCTTCAGGCATAATCGGATAGTGTCTTGATTTCTCAAGTTTATCTATAACAGGTTCAATACTGTTATCATCTGTCATCCAGTTTATTTTATCGAACTGTTGAAGAGATAAAAGGCCGGAATAGCCTCTCAGGGTTTTTTCTGCTTCAACATTGTAATAAAATTCGAAATAAGATAGAACCAGTTCTCTTAGAGTTTTAAAAACCGGTTCTCTAAAACGTATGCCAACGAAATTGGATTTTGCAACAGCACCCATAAGCCCGTCTTTTTTATATATGGCAATAACATGATCATCATCTCTGAAAGCAGTCATTTCCATAATAACAGGTGGATAACCCAGTTTCCTGAGGGCAGCGGCAGCAAAAAATGCTCCGTCAACACAGTGAGCTTTTCTGTCCCTCAGAACACTTCTGGGAGAGCGGTAAAAATGATCGTCACTGTAAGAAGTGCTGTCAATAAATTCCTGTATAAGATAGGGGCTCTTCAGTTTATCAAATATGAGTAATTCGTCGTATGTCCAGGGATTATTATTTGAACCAGTCATAGTTGTCTCCTTAAATCGTGATGCGTAAAGCGTGATGCGTAATGCGTATTTTTACCGGGTAATACGCATCACGCATCACACATCACGCATCACCCATTAAAAATTACCGATGTTAGATAGTCACGGGCATTTGCCCTGAAATTCTCTTCCATGAGATTTTTATAATATCTGGCCATATGTCCATGTTCTTCCTTCGGAAAATCACTGTAATGCATGGCCATATCGATTATTTTATCAATATTTTTGTCATAGAAATCTATCATTTTATCTTCCAGACCTTTGAAGTTTTCTTCACAGTATTCCTGGAATTTATCAATCTGGAAGTATTCTTTGTTCATTTCAGCACAGAATTCATACTTTTCTAACTGTGATACCTTCGGGTCGTTAAGAATCTTTTGATATCGTTTCTGTTCCATATCAACCCTTAAATCTACGTCCGTTACGGCACAGAAGGTGCTCCATTTTACGAGGGCACATATGAGCCACGGGAAGTGGGCATGGAGAGAAGTAAAGAAGCTGTCAGGACATGCATTGGCATAATCTATGGGATGAATGACTCCTTCTTTTATGAGACATTCGAAAGAATTATAGGTCCATCTGTGATAGGAATTGATATGAAGTACATAATTTTTAAGTCTTTCAAAAACGTCTTTATCTATTCTGATTTTTTCTTCGCTGTAGTGCTGATGAATCGGTGCTTCCGGCTGATATCTCATGGGAAGTACCTGAGGGCCTATGGCCATACATCTTATGAATATATCATAATTTTCAATGGCTTCCTGTATATGAAATACCTTTCCGCCTGTTTCGTCATATTTTTCATATAATTCTTCAAGACTGTTTACTTTATAAACATCACTGCCTCCGCCTCCGAAACCTTTCTTTAAATAGAGGGGGAATTTATTGTCAAAATATTTTTCTACTGCTTCTTTAATATAATTTCCGCCTTCATAAAATGCAGCTCTTATTTCTCTTATTTTTCCGTCTATCTGTCTGGAACGTTTCATTTTGGCATTGAATTTATCCCAGTCAACATAACTTCTGTCCGGATCAAAACCGAATTTGGTGTTTGCAATAATCTGTTCCTGTTCTGCCTGCCACCAGTACTGACTGATCTGGTCGTCTGTATAAGGGTTAAATTGAGGTAAAAGCACTGTAACAGGATGTCGATCATGGGGGTGCATACCTTTTATAAGTACATCATAACAGTTCTGTTTATCAAGATTTGAATTGGTCTGGCTGTTATTGGCAAATTTTATTCCTGAATTCATAGCTGTATGGGCCATACATTTATAGTAGCCGTTCCAGTGGGAACATCTGTCTATTATAAAATCTGCTTCTTCTTTTATATCTGTACCGCACAGATGAGGTTTTGCTGTAAGCTTGCCCAGTTCTACTTTATACTCCTGACCTTTATAGTGTATAACAGGATCTACATAGTTCATAAATGCAGTGAGTGTTTCCCACATATCCCAGTCTATGAACATCATGGTTTTGATTTTTTTGGTAATCATTAATAACTTCCTTCCTTGTTAAT
>CALARM010000259.1 GCA_937888925.1 uncultured Synergistia bacterium
TTCCGTTACATGTCCGTTCCACATGGCCTTTATGTCAATCTGCCTTTCCCTCAGGAGTCCTGCTATTTCTCTTGCTCTGTTAACATCTATTATAAAACTGTCATCGATAAAGACAAATTTCCCTGTTAATACTTTCTCCAGATAGGGAATATAAGCTTCTATACGATGAACAAAATGTTCAGCACTCAGAGGACGCCAGTTTCTCTGATAGGGAGTAGAACAATAACTGCAGCGGTTGACACATCCTCTTGAAGATTCTATGGAAAGCCAGCTATGTGTACCTTCCTGAAGCTTTTCATAGAGGGTTACCGGCAGAAGTGATATTTCTTCAGGTGTCATTAATGGAGACAGGGGATTTAACCTTATTTCTCCATGTTCCTTATATACCAGCCCGGGAACTTCCTGTGGTTTTCCCTTTTTTTCTATGACCCTGAGAAGGGGAATTACAGACTTTTCTCCTTCTCCTCTTACTACATAATCTACAGGATATTCTTCCACGATTTTTTGTCCGAAAAGTGTTGCCTGTATGCCTCCGACTACAAATATCTGGTCATCTCTTATAGAGCGGAGTTTTTCTATAAGACAGGCAGAAGGATACCAGTTCCAGGAATTAGTTGACATCATGATTACGTCAAACCTGAGGAGTTCTTCTGCCATTTCGGAAAGTTCAAATTGCTTTCCTGTCCAGTCTTTTATGGAAATTTCATATCCTCCCTGTTCCATAATAGAAGCAAGGAGATAAATATTATAAGGACAGGTGCTGGCTTTATAAGCATGGGTTAAAGAAACAAAGTTTCCTTCTTTATAGAACATAGTGTTAAGGTTGCATAAAGCTATAAACATACAAACCTCTCAGTCTCTCCTGAACCAGGGAGAATAGACCTTTCCCTTTTTTTTAATATCTGTTTTCTCTGAAAGAAATTCCAGTTCATCGCAAAATTTATGAGAAATCATCTTAAAGGTAAAATCACTTAAAGATTTATTATTTATATATTCTGTGAGAAAATTTATTAAATGTTCAATCAGATCAGTATTCCTTATGAGGGTATTATTTTTTCTTACAACCTTCATATGATCGTTATTCTCATAAAAATTTGCAAATTTCTCTGTATTATCTACAAAATCTTTATAGAAAGACAATAAATTATTGTCAAATTCCTTTAATAACATAGCAAAAGTCTCCGGCAGAAAAGGATATAATTTTATAAAGATTTGATTGATAAATCCTGCAAGGAGAAAATATTTATCTACAAGTGAATCTTCAAGTATATAAAACTGAGAAAATAATACCCTGTTTTTCCTCTCCAGGGAGTTTAACATTTCCAGATCAGAAGCCTCTATGACAGTGGAATAAAAATCTCTTTCAACCAGTTTATCTTTATATTCTTCAAATAACTGGCTTCCCGGTAACACACATAAGGAATGTAAATGAACGTAAATATTTTTTTTAAGTATAGAAGTAAGCATATTTAATGTAAGGAGTAAATCTTCCTCTGTTTCACCGGGAAATCCGTACATAAATGATATAAGAGGCATTATCCTGTATTTTTCCAGGAGGTTAATAATATTATCTACATTTTTCAGGTTTAGATTTTTGTTGATCTTTTTTTGCATTGCCGGCGAGGCAGATTCAAGTCCCATAAGAATCCTGGTACACCCTGTCTCTGACATTCTTTTAATGAGCTTTTCATCTAAAGTATCCAGCCTTGCATTACCTCCCCATTCAATATGAAGTTCCTCCAGTTTATCACATAACTTCATTATAAAATCATAGTTTGTTGTAAGGTTATCCTGGATAAAATTAAAAAAAGCTTTTTTATTACCCAGAATTTTCTTTACCTCCATTATTTCTTTACAGATACGCTCTACAGATTTTAATCTGAAATTATACTTCCAGTATTTATTTGTCGCACAGTAAGTGCATTTATAAGGACAGCCTCTCCCTGCCTCTATGTCTATAAAGTTTATGTCTTTAAAATCCAGGATGGAATCATAATTTAATAAAGGCAAAGTATCCAGGTCTTTTATCATTTCACTGTCACGATTTCTTATAATAGAGGAATCATTTCTGTATACAATGCCGGGGACAGATGTAAGATTATTATCTTCCATTCCTTTTATTATACTTATAATATTGCCTTCCCCTTCTCCGACACATATTAAATCAATCCAGGGGTAATCTTCCAGAATAGTTTCAGGTAAAAGTGATGTATGAGGGCCTCCCATTATTATTTTTATGTTATTATTCCTCTCTTTAATGAGGCGCGATAAATACAGGGCATTGTGAAAGGTATTGCATAGAGCAGTAAACCCTACTATATCAGGATTTTTATTCATTATATAACCGGCCATAATGTCAAATTTCTTCGCCGTATCAAAGTCATAGTCTATTATGTTATTTAAAAATAAGTAATTGAAGTTTATTAATTCAACATCATAATCTTTTTCTTTCAGAATTGTAGCCAGACTCAATAATCCCAGTGGTATATTGGGATATTTATAGGTAGCATGGACATATTGAAAATTCTCTATAAATAATATTTTCATAAATTATTCCTCCCAGAAATTTTTTAGAGTGTTGTAATGTTTGCGTAAATATCTAAGTACCGAAACAAATAAGTCAGTATCCATCGTAAAACCCTGTCGCAGGACGGACTCTTCCGAAAAATCTATAATCCTCGTGAAAGAAAATCTGTCTTTGCAGACATTTACTATTTTGCGTCTATTTAATTTACAACTGACTATTAATACGGTATATATTTTTCTCCAGAGCCCGTCCTGCGACAGGTGTCTACTTGATTATTTTTTTGGTACCCTTTTGCCTGGAACGGTACTTATTACTGCAAAAAAAATAACTCCGGCAAATTGTTAGACCAATCAGTATCCTCGCGTCACGCGTTACGCGTTACGCATCACGATATAAACTGTAACTATGATGTAGTTATTTCCTTACAGCTCCTTAGTATTTTTTGTACTATACAGGTTATATTAATATTTCCTAAATATTCTTACCCTGAGGCTGTTTCCCTTCAATGCTGCTAAAATAATAAAGCCCTCCCGGATAAGGAAGGGCTTTGTTAAAGTTCAGGTTAAGGGGTATGGGTAAAGGTGAAGGGTGTGCTTGACACTCCTCCTGCTGTCGTAACAACTACCTGGTATGTTCCTGCTGCACCGGGATACCCTGTCCATACTTCTGTACCATTAATCCATGAATTTACCGATGCTGATGTCCCGTTAAATGTGACTGTTCCTTCGTTTATACCGAAGTTTGTTCCCTGAATAAAGATTTCCGATGTAGATGTGTGGGTCTGTACACTTGTTATAGTCGGTGCATTGGGATCGGCATTTATATAATATGGATACGATGCACTTGCTGCTCCGTTTATCGTTACAATAACAGGTGATTCACCTGTTCTATTTGGTAATGTAACATTTATGGCTGAACCAGTTACATTTATAGATTGTATGGTGGCATTAGTTCCGCCAAAGGTTACTGTACTGTTGGAAGTGCTCGCGTTGGGATCCATATTTGATAAACTGATAGTTGCAGTACCGCCTGCCGTGCCGGGTTTGGGGCTGACAGAATTGATTACAGGAGTCAATGGCCCTGATGTCGGGGTACATGTACATGTCGGTGTTTGACTTCCCTGGGTTGGAAATGTTGTTGGAGTTCCACCGGAAGGTGTGGAAGTGGCACCTAAGAGTACTATATTGGCCTCTTTTGTCTCACCTGTTCCAAGATCTACTGTGGTAGAGCCATTCAATACTGTTGCTCCACTCTGACTTTCACCTGTTACCTTTATATTTGTTGCAGGAACTCCTGGCAGGTTATAGTAACCGTTCGGATCTGTTTTAACATATGCGCCGAAACCTTCTACACGAACAGTTGCATTCGGATCAGGCCGGTTGTTGTAAGTTACATGTCCGTAAACTGTCCCTGTCCCTGCTACTACTGTTACTGGAACCTGAGCAGAACTGTTTCCACTCACTGCGTGTACAAAACCTGTGCCTGCTTTTGTAGCAGTGAAAATACCTGTATTTGTTCCTATAGTTCCTATATCACCTGTTACAGACCATGTCGTGTCAGGTCTGACAACAGTATTATTGGAACCTGTTGCATAGGAAGAAAACTGGAATGTTCCTCCTATACCAACGGGCAATAAGTGATTGGAAGGAGTAATTTTGAAATCGGTAAATCCACTGTAAGAATTCGGGTCTGATACAGGTACATCCTGGGTAATGGAAACATAAGACTGGTGCTCTACAGTCAGCCTGTTAATTCCTACGGGAATACCGTTTATAGTGAAACTGCCGTCGGAATTTGTGGTTACTGATATACCTGCTATGGTTACAGTAGCACCTGATAGAGCTTTATAGTTTGTCGGAGGGTTATTTGTGTATACCATTATCATACCGGGAGTTTTTCCTGCCCCGGAGCTTTCTATTTTTTCATCCCCTAAGAAAGGAATAAATACAAATCCCCCCTGGGAGCCGAAGATTGAAGAAACGAGTGCTACGAGAGCTCCGCATCCGGTGAACAAAATCGATGAAATAACAAGTAAGAGTAAAAATGAGAATAAATACTTTTTCAATTAACTTCCTCCTTTTTATAAAATTTAGTAAAATGCAATAAATTACGATAAATAGTAATAGATTGCAATAAATTACATTTGTTAATTCTATAGGAGTATAAAAAAATCCTTTTCTCTAAAGAATTTTATGATGGATTCCGAGTTTTTTAATATATTTCCTTACTTCGTCTGCTTCCGGCCCTGCGGGGGCAATACTGATGTATTCGTTAAAATATCTTGATGCTTTAGATTTTTTACCTTTATTCATGCATGTAATACCTGCCTGATATAAAATTTCTTCTCTTGCAGGCACTTTAAACATAGATTTTATGAAATATTCAAAAGGTGCATTTGAACTGTGAAATTCTTCGGAACTTTTACCTGAAAGTGCTGCATCGAAATGTCTTATAGCTCCTTCCAGATCTTTTAAAGCAGCCATTATAAGCCCATGCTGGTAATTTCCGCATATATTCTCCGGTTCTATGTCCAGAAATTTTTCATTATATTCTTTCGCTTTTTCCATTGCATCCAGTTCATAATAAATCAAACATAGATGATAACAGGCAAAGCCTTTAATTTTTAAGTCTTCACTCATGAGAGATTTTTCAAAATAGCTTACTGACCGTTCCATTCTTCCTTCTGCCTTTTCCACTATAGCTATTTCGTTATAAAGCCAGAGGTTGTCCGGTTCCAGTTCAAGGGCCTTTTCCAGATGTCTCAACGCCAGATCATATAGTTTTTGTTCATAATAAAGTAATCCTGCCGAGTTCTGAATTATTCCTATATTTTTA
>CALARM010000260.1 GCA_937888925.1 uncultured Synergistia bacterium
TATGATGACGAAATCAATCTCAATGATAATGACGAAGAAGAAGATTTACTCGACAGCGACGATACTGACGATGATGCTTCAGATAAATCCCGGACAAAATCTTACAGTGTTTATATAATATCTTTTTTACTCGGTGTTATTCTCTGCCTGGGAGCTGTTATATTTTACCTTTCAACAATGGCAAATCTTCAGGAACTTTCCTTTATGCCCGAAGAAGCTCAGATGATTGTGAAAATACAGGTTGAACCCGGTATAAAAAAGGTAATATTTGCGGAACAGTATAAAAAAATCCATGAAAACCCTGATACGGAGAAAGGCGTATATGCAACCATTGATAGACTTATGGTAACGGTCTTTTTCAGAGAACCCCGGCAGGGTATTAATATAACGGCAGATTTCCTGCCCTATGTTGACCCGGAAATGGCAGTGGCAGGGTTTAATATGGGAGCTAATCTTGCAGTAAAAATGCTCAGGCTTAATAACCCTGTAGATAAAATCCATACACTGGGTGCTTTTCGCATAAAAAACAGAGAAAAAGTGGATGAATTTTTTAATAAGGTTCAGGCTCAATACGGAGCAACAGAACAGGAAATGAACGGTCATAAAATATTTGTTACCAGTAATTTTTCTTATGTTTTTTACAGGGACTTTGTTCTTATGGCAACCACACCTGATAAACTCCTTCTGTCTCTTGATACGGTTCAGAAAAAACATAAATCTATATTGACAGATGAAAAATTTCAGCTTTATCGAAAGAAGATATCTAAAGATACAGTAGGATTTGCTTATGTCAATTTAAATTATTTAAGAGACGAATTTTGTAATATTTCAAAGATGTCGCAGGATTCTAATTTTGTTCAATTTTTTAAATCAGTAAAAATTATGGGCGCCTCCCTGGCACTCTCAGAGAAAGGGCTTTCACTGGAAACTCTGATGGTTCCGGAAGAAAATATAACAAATCCCGTGGCGGTGAAATATTTCTCACAGACAGCAAAGGAACCTTTGAGTCCGACTTTTTTTGCGAAAGACAGCACTACAAATCTTATAGTTATTACTAATATAGTCGAATTGTTTGACGTATATACAGGCCTTACAGAGAATTTAATCCCCGGAGTGAAAGATAATCTGGAAAATCTTGTAGAAAGCAGGTTGAGTCTTAACCTGGAAAGAGATATATTTGCTTCCCTTACGGGAGAACTTGCCCTGAGTTATCCTTCCAGAAATTCAGCGGAATTCGTCAGGGCTCTCTTTACAAAACCTCAGAAGCTTTTAGAGGGACTCGTTGTCATGGTAGGAGTAAATCAGAATTCACGCCTTGAAAGTCTCATTGCCGGTGCCGACAGTCTCATATCTTTACTTGCCCCTCCTCCTCAGTTTAAAGGAGTGAGTATCATTACTGCCCCTGACGGCAGTATTTCCTATGCCTGTACCGATCATTTTATCATCCTCGGTATGGGTAAAGCCAGAAACAGAATAGAGGAACTTGTAGCGACAAAAAAAGATAGTCTTCAATCTGTAAATGATCTCTATAAAGAAAGAAACTTTGTCTATTCAAAAGAAGTTCTTGGAATTTCTTATATCAATCTAAAACTTATCTATGAAGGACTGGGGGCAGGTAAATCTGTGGAAAAGACTCCTGAAATATGGACCGTAAACAATAAAGCAGACAGCGCGATAAAAGCCACCCTTTATATTCCCTTTAAGATTATGTGATTTTCTATCTCACAGGAAAGGAATTTTTGAGAGTGTAAGATTGTAAACTTACTATAGAATAAGGTTTTCACAAAGGTTTACATGAAGACACAGCCGAATGTATGAAAAAAATTATAATAAGTGGCTTTGATCCTTTTGATAAAATGAAAATCAACCCTTCCATGGAAGTAGTTAAAGAACTTCATACCACGTCTGTAGAAGGGGTAGAGATTTACCCTCTCATCCTTCCTACTGTCTATGGAGTTTCTTCTGATATGGTCATAGAAAAAATAAAGGAAATAAGGCCTGACAGTGTTATAAGCCTCGGCCTGGCAGGGGGAAGAAAAAAAGTTTTTCTTGAAAGGTTTGCCCTTAATATAGACGATGCAAAGACTAAAGATAATAAAAAAATACAGAGAAGAGGTCTTGTAATAGCGGAAAACGGCCCTCATGCCTATAGTTCTACTATTCCTGTTACTGATATACTGAACAATCTTCACAGATATAAGATAAAAGCAGGTATATCCAATTTCTGCGGCACCTTTGTATGTAACCATGTTATGTATTCGACACTTCATTATATAGCTAGAAATAATCTGCCTGTAACATATGGTTTTATTCATCTCCCGAAATTATCAAAGGGGAAGAATAACGTGACCGTTGAAAAATTGCTGAAAGCTGTAAAGATAGTCGTAACAGTTATTGGAAGGTCATGATAAAAATTTTCTCTAAAGCTTCGAGCCTCAATTATTTACATAGAAAATGAAAAATCTGGATGATTTTTAGTGACATTTTAAAAGGATTTTTATCATTCAAAATGGAATTTATATATTTATAGTAAAGGAGTGTGACTTCAGAATTGATCCATATGTTTCTGAATCTTGAAGTCTGACTCCTGTTATTATGTCTAATTTTAATTGAAGGGGAGTTACTATTATGATAGATCTTGTTAAAAACTATGGTATCCATGCAAGAAGGATAAAGAAATCAGTTATAAGAGAATTATTAAAGCTTACTAACAAACCTGAAATGATTTCTTTTGCAGGAGGACTTCCTGATCCCACTCTGTTCCCAAAGGAAGATATCAAGGATATTTGTGCAAAAATTATTGATGAATTCGGAAATTCTGCTTTTCAGTACAGTACTACGGAAGGTGAGCCTCAGTTAAAAAGAGAACTTATAAAACTTGCTGAAAAAGATGGCCTTACCATCAATGAAGATAATATACTCATAACTGTTTCATCCCAGCAGGGCCTTGATTTGATAGGAAAAGTCTTTATTGATCCGAGTGACCCTGTTATAGTCGAACTGCCGAGTTATGTAGGAGGACTTCAGGTTTTTCAGGGGTACGGTGCTCATATGCACGGTATACCTACAGATCATGACGGTATTCTCGTAGATGTTCTGGAAGAAACTCTTGAACAGCTTAAAGGTACGGAAGAACACTATAAATTTATCTATCTTGTTCCTGATTTTCAGAATCCTGCAGGAGTAACATTATCTCTGGAAAGAAGAAAGAAAGTAATAGAACTCAGCAAAAAATATGATGTACTTATTATAGAAGATACTCCCTACAGAGAACTCAGGTTTGAAGGACAGAGTCCACCTTCTCTTATGTCTCTTGATGATACGAATAATGTAGTAATGCTTCACACCTTCTCCAAAATATTTGTCCCCGGATTCCGTCTCGGATGGGTAATAGCCCACACTGATATTATAAGAAAACTGGCATTTGCAAAACAGTCTGTAGATCTGTGTACACCTGCTTTTACACAGCTTATAACTTATGAATACTGCCGCAGAGGGTTACTTGAAAAACATATAGAACAGGTAAAGAGTGTATATCATAAGAAAAGAGATGTAATGCTCAGGGCACTTGAGGAATATATGCCGAAAGAGGTCAGATGGACCAGGCCACAGGGAGGTTTATTCCTGTGGATTATGTTACCGGAACATATAAACTGTGACAAACTATTTTATGAAGCAGTTGAACAGAATGTTGCCTTTGTTATAGGTTCTGCTTTCCATTGTGACGGACGGGGACAGAATACAATGAGATTGAATTTCTCATACCCCACACATGAAGAGATATATGAAGGAATAAAAAGACTGGCAAAGGTTATAAAAGCGAAATTGTAGTGAGTAGTGAGCAGTGAGCAGTGAGTAGAAAAGGACAATTTTTTATTCACTACTCACTGCTCATTTATCCGTCACCCTTCATTCACCCTTTATTAGAACGTTTATTATCCTCGCGTCACGATTAATGTTCCCCCAGGGTTATCTTATCTGCATAATTTTGAATTGGTATTTTGGCAAGTACTTTTTTATTATTTTTATCAAATACGGCTATGGAATAATATCTTTTTCCCTGGTTTCCAAGTTCTGTAATATAGATATATATATAACCGCCGGGATTAATAACGAAGTCAACAGGATAGCCGGGAAGTTTAATACGTTCTTTTAATGTCATGTCCGACACCTGTATGAAAGCAATTTCCTGAGTTTTTTGATTGATAAGGTATAATTCCTTATTATCTGAGCTGACCATAATTTTAACAGGATTGAGTTGTTCTGATCCGGTAGATATTTTTTTTGTGTCTTCTTTGCCTGTACTGACATCTATCTTGGATATTTCATCAGTTTTATTATAGATTATAAATACATTCTGATTACTGGCAGCAATATCACATGACCCTTCTTTTATCGGAATTCCTCCTTTTGTGGTGAAGGTATCTGTATCAATAGTCGTAAGAGAACTGTTTTTTTCATTGGTGTTTATAATATAAAAATATTTTCCGTCAGGGGAAAGGGCTGCTCCTGAAGAATTTATCGGTATGTCTTTTGAGGCGATTTCTGATCTGGTTGTTAAATCTATGGCTTTAAATTTATTATTGCTGTTGCTTAAAAGATAAAGTTTCGTTTCATCAGGTGATAGAAGCATAAAGGTAATTTTTATACCACTGTCAAATTTAGCCAGAAAATTACCTGAAGATTTATTGCTTGTTGTGTCTATTATATATACATTACTGCCTTTATCTGTAATAAAAAGCTGTTTTTTCTTTAATGCACCGAGGACAAGATTACTCTCAAAACTTAAATTAATTTTTTGATTTACTGTATTTTTATTTATATCCAGTATAGAGAGTATTTTATCAGAACTCATAGAAATATATATTTTTTTGCCTTTTGCAGGGATATTTTTATAATAATTGTAACCAAAATATCCACCTGTTAGAATACATACAATAACTGCCGCTATAAGCCCATATTTCAGGAATAATTTCCCGAGTTCCACACTCAGAGGGGTAATATTTCCTATTTCTTCCATAGAGGCTTTTCTCTTATCCTGCATTTCCTTCTGCTTTTCAAGCAGTGAAGAGTCAAGCTCAACCATGGTGATTTTATTCATTCTTTCTCTTATTACTTTAATATCTCCTCTTTCGGCAGGGTTTATTTTGACACATAAATCTACTATTGCTTCAACATTACTCGATATATAAGGATTGAGTTTTCTTACAGGACTGAATTCATAGGGCTGTTTTTCCGGGTTAACGCCTGTTAATAAATAATAAATAGTAGAGCCCAGTGCAAAAACATCGGCTTTTGTATTGGTTATATCAACTCCTGTTTGTTCAGGGGCAAAATAGCCTATAGTTCCGTACATTGGAAACACCAGTTCCTGTTCAACAAGAAAGATTTCTCTTAATCCGTAATTTATAAATTTTACTTCTCCGTTGTAAGAGATCAGTATATTTCTGGGATTGAGATCACCTGCTACGATGGGAGGCTTCTGGCTGTGCAGATAATAAATAGCTTCACAGACTTTTGTTAATATTGCAAAAACTGTTGTAGAAGGCATACGGCTCTGTTTTTCCAGATGGCTTTTTATTATCTCTTCCAGAGTATAACCTTCCACCTGTTCCATAACAATAAAAAGCCTTATAATACTTCTGTCACCGGAATAATTGAAGAAATAATCTGTTATTTTAATCAGGTTTTGATGATTTAAATTTTTTAATTTACCACCAAGTTTAACAAAATTGGAAATAACTCTTTCTCCGAGTCTCGGATTCTCTTTCGGTGGTTTATACTGTATTTCTTTAATAATTTTTGAAACTTCCTGTCCTTCCGTATTATCCTGTTCACTCGTATCGAGTACCATATAAACTGCGCCGGAGTAATCCTTATGGATAATTTCTGCAATTTCATATCTATCTTTAATGGATGTTCCTTCCTGAAGCGGTGGAAGCAGTGGAGCTGTATCCGGTTTACTCTGACATAGAGATTGTTTTTGTTCTCTCCAGTCTGCTGCAAGGCCTCTTGGAGGAGGTAATTTTTTTGCCGGTTGTGGCAGAAGTGGTTCTCCTGATGGTGTTTCCTGATCTTTTTCATCCTGTTTTTTCTTTGCATATTTCTGGGCCAGTTTCTGTGCAAGACTTGTTCCACTTTTACTTTCTTCAGGAGGTTTTTCTTCCGGTTCTTTTTTCTTTTCTTCTACTGGTTTTTCTTCCAGTTCTTTTTTCTTTTCTTCTACTGGAGGAGTTTTTATAATACCAGAGGGAGGAGCTTTTGTGGGAGGTAATTTGGATGTTAATTTTGCAAATAACTCGGCACTTTTTTCTCTGGATTCCTTTGCCTTTTGAGCTGCCATCTCAGGACTGGATGAGGTATCCGTGTCTTCCACTTTTTTTATTTTAAGTGCTTCTGCTGCTGCCATATACTGTTTAACATCAAATCTCCTGGTCCCTCTCTTGGGAGCACTGTGGAATTTACCTTTAAGATCTGTATCATCAGAGCTTTCTTCATCATAAGAAACAGATTTTTCAAGGGCAGGACTCACAGGTTTTTCGTCTGATAATGTAAATATATCAACAGGTTTTGCTTCAGGTAGTGCTTCCGATGGTTCTGCTATATGAGCAGAAAAGTCGGAAAGTGTATCTATTTTTACTTCTTCCTGTGGAGGTGGAGAAGTTCTGGAAAAAGAAAAGCTTTTTTTACTTAATTTTTCTTTAATATTTGTTACAAATTTATCAACTTTATCAGGTGTGGGAGCTACTTTAGTCTGCGGAGATTTCCCGGGTGATATAGCAAAAATAGATTTTGGTCTCTTACCCATAGAAAACTGGAGCAGAAAATTAGAAATTTCCTGTAATCCCGGCCTGTCCTCCTGTCTGGGTGAAAGACCTCTTGCTATGAATTCATTCAGTTCCGGCGAAGCCTCTTTGTTATAATGTGAAACCTGTGAGAAAGCTCCCGGATATTTTTCAGGATTTCTGCCTGTAAGGAGATAATACATAGTGGCACTGAGGCTGTAAACATCTGTTTTTTCATTCATTATCCCCTTGCCAATCTGTTCTATGGGACTGAACCCCGGCGTTTTACTGCACGAACCTGTCCTTAAGAGATTGCCAAGACCATAATTAAACAGTTTAATCTGTCTGTCCGGTGTTAACATAATGTATTTTGGTTTTAAAACACCGAAAGAAACTGGCTCGGTATGCTGTGTGTTTAAATATTTCATGGCTCCGCATACCTTGATCATATGTTTCATCAGTACTTTAATCGGTAGAGGTTCTTCATGTAAATCAGTCTGGAATATATCCTGAAGTGTTCTGCCTTTTATATATTCCATAGTTACATAATGTCTTTTTTCGGATTTTCCTTCAGGTATTTCCGTAAAATATTCGTAGATTTTTATCAGGTTCGGATGTCTTACTTCCGAAAGTGTAGCTAATCTCTTCCAGAATAATTCATTTCCTTCAATTTCTTTCTCCGAATGAGGAATAAATTCTTTGAGTGTGAGCTGTTCATGTGGCGGGTCAAGATCTTCGACCAGATAATGGACTTCTTTCTCGTCACATACTATTAAATCTCTGATTTCATATCTGTCACAGAGTATACATCCTGCATTTAACATTTCAGACATAAATTTCACTCTCTTAAAGAAAAAATTGAAGGATTCTTCTAGATTCTAGAAATTTTTCTATTTTCCTTTTTAAGATATTATGTGCTGAGAAGAAAGTTTTTCTACAGGTTCTTATGGAAACATAACAGTCTTCACTAACGCTTACATATGATATTTTCTTTGTATAATTTATATATAGACTTGATTACGCCTGTATATTCTCTTCCCATTACCTGTCCTATTTCTCTTATAGAGGTTTTCCCGTCAACCCATGGAAGAACTGTCAGTTCAGCTGTTTTTATATACATAGGTTTACCTGTATTTATAACTTCAAATACAAGATCCAGTGAATAAATTAAATCCTTCATTTTTGAAATTTCTGCAAGTTCTTTCTTCATGGTTTCTATTAAAAATGGAGTATCATAGGTAACATTTTTTTTGAATTTTTCTGACTCTCCGGACTCTATAAATTTCCCTCTGCCATTAAGCCATGCAAGAAAAGATAAAATAGCTCTTTCTCCTTCCATGTCACCGAGTTTTGCATGGATAATATTACCGTGGTGAAGATAAATTTCCCCTTTCTCTCTGTCATCTTCTACTGTCAACAGTCCGGTAAGTTGTTGTTTATTTAATAAATCAATAATACTTTCAATACCTGTTTCGGATAGATCAAATTCTTTTGTTATATATTCGCCGGTTTGATTGGATAAGTTCATAAAAATAATATGATAAAACTCCTTCCCGACCTGGATTAATTAGGATTAAAGGATTATCGTGATAATAGTGCTCCACGTAGAGTAATCCTATTTATCATCCTGATAATCTCGTAATCCTGAAAATCCCTGTCAAATTTATTTTTTATAACCTCTTAATATTCTCTTGAGTTTAACCGGATTGGAACTATTTTTTTCCAGCAGTGAGTTAACCTCTTCAAAGGATTCATTTTTAAATAAGATTTTATCAATAAGGCCATAGGCAGTATCATAGGAGATTAAATTATTATCCTTTGCATACATGATTTCCGATGCAAGTTTTGATCTGTGATCATGGATTTCTACCATTCTTTCCCTGTAATCTGCTCTGCCGTTAAATAATATTATATTATAATAGCCTCCTATACCAACGTTTCTTCTTGATGCCGTGTTCAGTGCAGAAAGTAGTTCCATAGAGCCTTCTACACGATCAATATTGCCACGTCTTTCAGGTAAGGATTTATGTGATGTATAATCTGAGAGAAGAAGATTGACTGTATCATATCCAGAACCGTCTGCAAGATATATAACCTGAACTGCTTCCCGGAAGAACTGTATTAAAGAAAAATGAAATATACGGAACCCTTCTTTATTATCATAACCTGCAAGAAGGCCGGCATTTAAAAATATCGGTTTTACATCTCCACCACGATCTTTCCAGGTAATAAGGTTATGTACCTGGCTTATTGTATCTTTATCTTTTATTTCGACTTTTTTCCCATTTTCTTCATAAGAACCTTTGAGATAATCAAGAGCATCAAAACCAAACTTCCCTTTAAGCTGCTGGTCTA
>CALARM010000261.1 GCA_937888925.1 uncultured Synergistia bacterium
CACCAATCTTTTTTGCAGTATCTTCCACAGAATCGAGATATTTCATTATATCTATCTTATGAGGAATTGTCACTGCAGCGCCGGCAAAATTAAATTTCCTGAAATTCTCCATAAAGAGCGGAAGTTCCTTTTCTTCCGTTTTAAAAGGTACATAAATATAATTCAAATTATTTCTTTTAAAATTTTCATTATGCATGTATTTGGACAGAGAATTTTCGGCATGACCTCCTATTACACCGAGAATTTTTGTATTCCTGTCAAGTAAGCGGAAATTATATGTTTCTATTAATTCTTCCGCCGTAATCTGCCCTTCTGCAGTTTCTTTACCGGAAGACTGAGACCCATAGGTAAAAAGAGAGCCATATACAGGGGAAAGGATACGAGAAATCTGTCCCCTGAGACCCATAGAAAAAGAGACGAGATTTTCCTTATCTTTTAATAATTCAAAATGAAGGAAATTATCATTTATCGAATTTCCGTACGTAACTATTTTCACGATATCAGGTTTCAGAGAATTCATCGTGCTGTAAAGTTCTTCTAATTCTCTTAAGGGAGGAGTATTTTTAAAATTATGGGATGAACAGATTATTTTAGTGCTTCCTTTAGCTGCTACCAGGTGAGAAATCAAGTCACAGCCACAGGAAAATTCAATATCAATATAATCGACACCGAGTTCTATTGCTTTTATAAAAAGTCTCTGCCTTTCTTCGAGAGAACCTTTAAAGAAACCGCCTTCATCTGACTTTCTGACAGTAAGTATTAAAGGTTTTGTCCTCCGGCAGAGTAATTCGGAAAGATATCCTTCGTTAAAATCTTTAATATAATCAGCACGTATTTCAATTAAGTCGGCTCCTTCTTCGTATTTTTTCAAATGCGAAATAATTTCATTGTCACCTGTGGAAAGACAGATTTTATTTTTCAATAATAGATACAGCTCCAATCAAATAATATTTTTATAAAATAAAATTTCAATCAATCTATTCCTGTTATCTTCACATTCCTGGATTATCAGAAAACTCAATTACGCAGATTCATTCAGAGGCTTTCTACGGAATTGCAAAGTTCCAGTTCAGGTTATTTATAAATATTTATTCTATCATAAAATAGTAAATTTACCATTATATTTTTTACAAAAAGTTAACATTTAACTGTAGTAAATCTATTTTATGTGTTTTATAATTGGATTATAAAATACTATTATAATAAGGAGAAGCAATTATGAAAGTTAATAATCTACCTTCTATGACAATACCGAAAACAGATAAAAAATGGACAAATGAAAAAAATGCTATTAAACAAAATGATATGGTATTACTCGGTTCAAAAGAAAGTAATTCTGAAGCATTCTTAAAGCCTCTTTCCATTCAGACTGCTAATTCTGAATCACAGGCCTATGTAAAAGGCTGCTCAGCTCTTATAGGAGGAGGGGCTTTAGTAGGGGGAGGATATGTGGGAGGACTTTTTGCAGGAACTATAATTGGTTATAAATTACAGGGGATTATCGGAGCAGCAACAGGAGCGGCAATAGGTTCTATTCTCTGCGGTAAAATAGGGACATTTATAGCTAAAGAATTATTTACATAAACATAAATTAGATATTATTTTGCCCGGTAATCAGGAAGCAGGTCAAACCGGGTTAAAATACAGCCTTAACCATACCAATGGCTATCACATCTGCTCCCGGAGCAAGCTCATTATAGGAAATAACTGCCAGGTCGGGACAGGCTTTATGAGTCAATCTTTTTACATAAGCCCTTATAGAAGGAGAAGTGATAATAAGAGGCTGAATTCCTTTTTCTTTCAGACCGGCCACTTCTTCTGCTATCTGAGAAATAAAATTCTGGCCGAATTCTATATCAATATTTATAAAGGAAGCTGTCTCTGTTCTTACCACACTGTTTTCTATAGTTTTTTCCGTATCGGGCTCGATGGTTAAAGCTTTTATTTTTCCTTCAATACCGCCATATTGTCTGCATATCTGCCTGCATAATCCCTGGCGCACATACTCTGTAAGCACATCTGGATCTTTTGTAATTTGTGCATAATCTCCCATTGCTTCAAATATTGTTACACTATCCCTTATAGAAACATGTTCTTTTGCAAGATTTTTAAAAACTGCCTCTATTTCATTTATAGTAAGAACATCGGGGTATACGTCTTTTACTACTGCAGGATGGCTTTTCTTTAATTCTTCCAGAAGCATTACCACAGAATTCCGGTCAATAAAAGAATAAGAGAACTTTTTTATTGTATCTGTCATGTGAGATATTATAACCTTTACAGGATCAATAACAAGACAGCCGAGAGATGAGGAATATTCTCTGTCTTCACGGGCAATCCAGAGAGCAGGCATATTATAAACAGGCTCTTCAACATGTATGCCTTTTATAAGAGAAAGAACTTTTTCATGACCCAGAGCAAGATATTTATCAGGCAAAACTTTTCCTGAGGCCATTTCTATGCCTTTTATTTTAATTATATAACTTTCCGGAGAAATGGACAGGTTATCTCTTAAACGGATAGAGGGAACAGTTACGCCTGTTTCCAGAGCAATAAATCTCCTCATGGAATTGATAGAAGCCAGAAGAAGAGCATCATAGTTCGGATCGATAAAAGGAAGGAGCTTTCTCCCGATTTCCATGGAAATCATCTCTGCAGGCGGCTCTATTAGAACATCTTTTTTTTCTTCTTTTTTCTTATTATCTTCTGCTTCTTCTATCGTATCTTCTATTTCTTTATGATATTTCCTGATTACCCACCATAATATCTTGCTTATTATGGCAAGAAACAGAAAAGGGAAGGAAGGGAAATTAATAATTTTTGTTACCATAAGTTCATAAAGAACAAACATAATGCTTCCCGATACAAGAAGAGTTTCAGGGTTTCCGGCAATATGTCTTATTATATCAAAACCGAGATTGGAATCAGATGCTGCTCTGCCTGTAATAAGGCCTGTGGCTGTAGACATAAGAAAAGCGGAAAAGGTGAGCAAAAAACCGTTTCCCACTGACAGAGACGTGTAAAGATTAACGGCTTCTATTGAGGTCATACCATAACGAAGCATACCTATTATCATACCTCCGACAATACCTGTCAATGTTATAAAAACAAGTAAGAGAGCCTCGGCTTTTATAAACTTGCCTGTACCCTCCATAGCTCCGTAAAAATCTGATTCTCTCTCGACCTGTTTTCTTTTTAATCTTGCCGTTTCCTGGTCTAAAAGTCCGTTTGTCAGTTCATATGCCATATAGCCTCTGGAAGGAGTTGCATCAATAATAAATCTGGCTCCTATCTGATAAATTCTCTCTATAGTAGCGGTAATAAAAAGAAAATTCACAGCAGTAATAATAGAAAGAACTATAAAACCTGCTATCACATTTCCTCCGACTATCATCTTTCCGGCCATGGTAATAATATGGCCCACACCTTCAACGCCTCTGTGGCCGTCCAGTAATATAAGACGCATGGCTGCTATATTTAAAGTACTTCTCATAAGGGTAACTAACAGTATAACAGTCGGTAAAATCGGACAATCAAGAGGATTCTTGATGAATAGTGAAAGTATAAAGAATACAATGGATATAGAGGTAATTAATACAAGAAGAGTGTCCATTATATGGACAGGTAATTTAATAATAATAAGGGCCATTATAAAAAACAGAAAGATAACGACGAAAATATCCGTATTGGCAATCTTTTTCATTATACTCTTCATAATATGCCTCCTCATTGAAAAATTCTTTTCAAT
Organism: uncultured Synergistia bacterium; assembly: GCA_937888925.1. Next base: position 3,749 of record CALARM010000261.1, read on the forward strand.
AAGTCAGTCGAAAAGTATCCTGAAATATTCCCGTATATAAAAAAATCAATCATCTATCATTCTTTTATGTCCTTCCGGGCATGTGCCGTAAGAACAGTCATAGAAACCATCATCATATTGAAATTCCTGCAATTTTTAAATATAATGTTCTCAGTTATACCGATAAACAGAAAAGGAGTAAATATTTATGAATTTACCGAAAGGCATCAAATTCCTCCCCGGTAATTGCCGCCCTGCTACGGAAGAGGAAATGAATAATCCCCGCGCTCATACCTTTGCAACCTTCTGGCCTGACGGAGGCCTGAAAAAAGTTCAGTATTATGATGAGCATGGAAAATCTGACCCATATCATGTACTTGCTCTGGAATATAATAAAGAAGAAGGAAAATA
>CALARM010000262.1 GCA_937888925.1 uncultured Synergistia bacterium
CTACTTTATAACCGAGTTTTTTCAAAAAACCTGTAAGGATTTCTCTCTGAGCTTTCTCGTCATCTATTACAAGAATAAATTCTTTCATATGTTCCGTGCTTTTATAATCACAGTCACCTCCGTTTATTCTATAATTCGTTATTATCTTCAGGGAGAATTATTGTAAATTCTGTGCCTTTCCCGGGAGCACTGTTTAATTCTATTATACCTCCATGCTGTTCTATGATCTTCTGGGCAACACAGAGACCAATTCCGTTGCCTTCCGGCCTGGTTGTGAAATATAATTCGAAAATCTTATTTTTATTTTCTTCAGAAATCCCACATCCTGTATCTTTCACTTTTATATAGATCCTGTTTTCCTTTTTCTCGGAACATATTTCTATATAACCTTCCTCTGTTGCTTCTATGCCGTTCAATATTATATTTATTATTGATTGTTTGAACTGATCGGCATCAACATTACAGTAGAGGTTCTCCGTTAATTGTTCTTTTACCGTTAACCCTTTTTTTCGAATCTGAGGTGTAAGAAGTGTTATGATTTCTTTTAACAGACCGAAAAGTTCAACATGTGACATGTTAAGTTCCTGTGGTCTGGCAAATTTAAGAAATCTTTCCACTATACTGTTAACCCTGGACACTTCACTTATGACAATTTCCAGTAATGTTATATATTCTTCTTCATCTTCTGTTACTTTAAATTCTCTTTTAAATCTCTGGACAATCATTCCTATGGCATTCAAAGGATTTTTTATTTCATGTGCCACTCCTGCTGCAACACGGCCTATATATAAATATTTTTCCTTTTTCATATGTTCCAGTTCTATTTCTCTGAGGCGATTTCTCTCTATAATACCTGCAATCTGGGCAGAAACTGTACTCAATAAATCTATGTCATCATTGTCATAACCCAGTTCATGCTGCTTGTTACACAGGTTTACGACACCCAGTATCCTGTCTTTAATAATCATAGGAGCACATATTAAATTTTTTATCTCATAATCTTTTTCTATGTGTTCACGAATTAGAAATCTAGGATCTCTGTGGCCGCTATTGGCAACAATCAATTCTCCTGTTTGTGCAACTGTTCCTGCAATACCCTCTCCCAGAGAAAAGTCATAGTCAATTTCACTCCTGTATCTTCCTCTGTATGATTTCACATATAGTTTACCTTTGTTTTTATCTACAAGCATAACAGATGCTTTTTCGGAATTCATGGCAGTAAGTAATGAATCCAGTATAAAACCAAGTAATTTATCTGTTTCTTCAATATGATTTGTTGCCTGACTCACATTGAAGAGTAACGTAAGCCTGTTTATTCTCTGCCGGAGCAGTGTACTGTAGCTGAAGAGACTTGCCATCATTTGATTTAACCCCTGTGACATCATGCCTATTTCATCACAGGACATAATTGGAACCATTGTTTCAAAGTCTCCTTCTTTGATTTTGTTCATAGTGTTTATGAGCATTTTTATAGGTTCCGTTATACTTCTGCTAAACAGTATAATAAGTGGTATCAACAGTACAGACATAGTGATGACATTTATTATTAAATCATGATTAATGGAAAGGAGGGAAAGTTTCATTTTATTAATATCTTCTGTGCCGGCAGATAATCTTATATGAGCCGAAATAAGAAGACTTATTGAAGGAATAAAAAAGAGCAATATCATCATAAAGGCAATCCTTTTCCATAACCCTGATGACCGTATCTTTACTATGGTAGGAAAAGAATTATTTTTTATAAGTATTTTTTCTCTTAAGAACAGAATAATATGACATGTCAAGAAATACGTAAATATTATCATAGACATAAAGGTATTCAATAATCTTACAGACGAGAGGATTAGACCATCTTTATCAAGATTGCTGATGGTTATGTGAAATATAAAAAATAAGACGGTTAAACCTGTAACCATTAAAGTATTTGTAAGAGGGAGACTGTAGAGTAATCTGTCATTATCTTTACTTTCATGTATCAGGGAAGGTCTTATTATTACCGTACTTATTATGCTCATAACTGTTACAGAGAATAAAAGAAACATGACTTCTGAAAATGATAAAAGTGATATCTTTAAAATCAGATATACTAAGAGGAAATTAATTAAAGGAAAGAGTATATTACTAAATAATAAGAAGAAATATTTTTGTTGAATATTTATCATAAATAATTTTCTTCCGTTGTTTATGGATTTTTTATATTTATAATTAATTCGACGAAATGGTCGAATATCTTTTCTGTTTTAAAAAAATCCTTAATATACCTCCACATAAGTTCGTAACTATTTTATCAGCTTCTGCCTGACAGACTCTTACGAAGAAAATAATTTGCCTTATATAATTTGTTTTCCAGACAATAAATTAACCCTTATTTAATTTTTAATTCTATATAAAAAACTAATTTTTCTTCTCCAGAGCCTGCCAGGCAGAAGTTTTTTATGAATATCCTTTTACCTGTTGCAGTAATTAGGATTTAAACATAGTCTTTCAGGACATTTCTGTAAAAATTTTTTTATGATGTATCTTTTGGCATAAATATTGCCTTATAAACATATGAAGTGATTAATTGTCCAGGTAAAGCATTACAGACAGTTGCTGGCCTGACCATAAGCAGTTAATATATTACTGAGGTGAGCATAAATAATACATATATGATTTCGTAATGTTTAACAGTAGGAAAATGTTTATCATATGCTTATGCTCAGAGCAGTAACTCCTGCCATGACTCATCACGAAAAATTTTTATGTTCACCTCAGTAAGTATATGAAAGGAGCTGTTATAAATATGGGTAAAATAGGTAGTAACAAAGGAACTTCAAGGTCATCAGCCGGAAAATCATCAAAGGCGTCAGCATCAAAAAAACCTCAAACATTAAAGAGTCCTGATAAATCAAAAGGATCGGAAAAGGCTAAAGAAGCAGGAAAAGCTAAAGAGACCCAAAAAAATAAAGAAACAAAAGATGAAGCAAAACTCTCCGAAGATGCTAAAGGAGAAGATCCTGGAAAGTCTATGCGAGTAGCGTATGGATTTACGCCCCCCAAACCAGATCCGACCAAGCCGGAGCCGACAGAACCTAAACCAACAGAACCAAGTACAGGTCAGGGATCAAATGCAATTAACGATAAACTGGATGACATATTGAAAGCTCTTCAGGATGCCATGAAGCCGAAAGAAGAAGAAAAAGCAAAAGAATGCGGCGGCGGCGGCGGAGGAGAAGGCGGCGGCGGCAAAGGTGAAGGCGGCGGCGGAGATAAGGCAAAAGAAGCAGGCGGTGCAGGTGGCCCTCAGATGAATCCAAACCAGGGAAAACAGGACTGGGATATGATTATAAATGCCGATTGTGATAGAGTACTTCAGGCAGCAGGTATGGGCGGCATGATGGGTCAGCAGGGTATGCAGGGTATGCAGGGTATGCAGGGTGCCGGAGGAGTACAGGGTGTCGGTGGTATCGGTGGTGGTATGAATCCAGCTATGGGCGGAGCCATGGGTATGCCAGGAATGGGCGGAGCCACAGGTATGCCAGGAATGGGCGGAGCCAAAGGTATGCCAGGAATGGGCGGAGGCAATATTACTCAGGCAAAACAGCAGTTACAGACAGATTTACAGTCTGCTCAGGGACAGGGGTGGCAGCCACAGACACCTCAGTTAAAACAGAAATTACAGATGGCCATGCAGGCAGGCGGAGATATGATGGGACAGCAAGGAATGCAGGGCATGCAGGGAATGCAGGGCATGGGTATGCCGGGAATGCAGGGTGTAACCCCCGGCCAGGCAGTTCCAGGTATGGGCATGGGTAGAATGATATAATAATATGGTAAAATAAAACCCCTGATTCCAGGGGTTTTATTTTTTCAGGGATAGTCAGGTTTTATCGAATCTTTCCAGAAAGAAATTGTAAACAGGGAGGGGGACATATTTTTTGACAACTTCTCTCCAGTCTTCAGGCCCTATAAGACCTTTTACCATACTTGAGCTCACTTCGGCGATTTCCCTGGGTGGTATGAGAAATACAGTAGTTATGTCACTGTTCATATCCCCGTTTATATTCCTCATTACCCTTTCGAAACTGTAATCATTTTCAGATCTTATCCCTCTGAGTATATAATTGGCTCCTATATTTTCTGCATATCTTACAAGAA
>CALARM010000263.1 GCA_937888925.1 uncultured Synergistia bacterium
ATTTCTAAAGCTCTATCATAACATGTAATAGCTTCTTCGCATTTTTTTAAATCGCTTAAAGCAATGCCCTTATTATTCCAGACAGCATCATAATCAGGATTAATTTCTAAAGCTCTATCATAACATGTAATAGCTTCTTCGCATTTTTTTAAATCGCCTAAAGCAATGCCCTTGTTATTCCAGGCATCATCATAATCAGGATTAATTTCTAAAGCTCTATCATAACATGTAATAGCTTCTTCGTATTTTTTTAAATCACCTAAAGCAATGCCCTTGTTATTCCAGGCATCATCATAATCAGGATTAATTTCTAAAGCTCTATCATAACATGTAATAGCTTCTTCGTATTTACCTTGAGATTTTAAAACAATTGCTTTATTAAACCATATAGTAAAACATTCAGGGTCAATTTCTAGAGCTTTATCATAACACATTATAGCTTCTTCATAATTTTTTTGAAGTTTTAAATTACATCCTTTGTTATAATACTGAGAAGCGTCTTTATTGTTATCCAGTATTGGATGAGCTTGTTCATTTATAGAAATACCACAAAATTTATTTTTAACACATATATTTTTTATAGCCTTACCACTGGCACTGCCAAAGTATGCAATACCATCCCACTTGTTTTCCTGGCAAATATTACTATCTAATGTAGGATGTGCTTGATTTCCAACTTCGATACCTCTGAGTTCATTTTTACTACAATTATTCTTACAAGCACTGCCACTGGCATCTTCAAGATATAAAATTCCATCTTTTTTATTCCACTGGCAGGTATTGTTATCCAGAATTGGTTGACTCTGATTAGTTACCAGAATACCATGATATTCATTATTGTTACAAGTATTAACCTCTACTATTGGATGACTATTTTCACATACAGAGATGCCATGAAAACCATTTTTATTACAATTATTTTTACTGACATTCCCACTGGCACTGCCAAAATATACAATACCACATTGCTTATTCTCCTTACAGGTATTTTTCTTTAAATTCGGTTGTGACTGCCCTTTTACCTGAATACCATGATATTCATTATTATTACAAGTATTTTGTCTTGCATTCCCACTGGCATTTGTATAGTATGAAATACCTCCCCACTTATTTTCCTGGCAGATATTGCTTTCCAGGGTTGGTATCGCCCGTTCTTCTATGCAGATACCGTCTATTTCATTCTTTCTACAATTATTTTGAAATGCATTGCCACCAGCATTATTAAAGTATGCGATGCCACTTTTTTTGTTCTCCTCACAGATATTTCTCTTTAAATCAGGCTGTCCATTCTCTCCAACATAGATGCCATGATATTCATTCTTATTGCAAGTATTCTTTTCTAGTATTGGCTGTGCCTGTCCATTTACCTGAATACCATGATATTTATTATTATTACAATTATTTTTACTGGCATTTCCATTGGCATTGCCAAAGTATGCAATACCATTCTTTTTGTTCTCAACACAAGTATTAGCCTCTACTATTGGATGACTATTTTCACGTATAGAGATACCATGAAACCCATTCTCCTCGCAGGTATTACATTCTAATATTGGCTGTGCTTCTTTCCCAATATAGATACCATTTGACTCATTATTTCTACAAGTGTTCTTAACTGATCTTCCTCCAGAACTATCAGAATATTCTATACCATCTTCCTTGTTATATTCACAGGTATTTTCTTCTAACAATGGTTTCGCTTGCTTGTCTACACAAATTCCATTCTTCTTGTTCTCTTCACAGGTATTTCTTTTTAAGCTAGGCTGTGCATTTTCTCCAATATAGATACCCTGATATTCATTCTTATTGCAAGTATTCTCTTCTAGCATTGGCTGTGCCTGTCCGTTTACCTTAATACCATGAGATGTATTTTTACTACAAATATTTTGTCTGGCATTCCCACTGGAACTGCTAAGGTATGCAATCCCACTCGACTTGTTTTCCTGGCAAATATTGCTATTTAATGTAGGATATGCTTGATTTCCAACATAAATGCCATTCGACTCATTATTTCTGCAAGTGTTCTTACCTGATATTCCTCCAGAATTATCAGAATATTCTATACCATCTTCCTTGTTATATTCACAGGTATTTTCTTCTAACAATGGTTGTGATTGCTCACATACTCTAATACCATTCTTTTCATTCTTTTTACAAATATTATTAAATGCACTGCCACTGGCATTTTTATAGTAAGAAATACCATTCTGTTTATTTCCCTGGCAAATATTGCTTTGCAGGAATGGTGTCGCTTGCTCTTCTACACAGATACCATTCCTCTTGTTCTCCTCACAGGTATTTCTCTTTAAATTTGGTTGTGCATTTTCTCCAATATAGATGCCTTGATATTCATTCTTATCGCAACTATTTTGTTCTAGTATTGGATGTGACTGTTCATTTACCTGAATACCATGACTTTCATTATTACTACACATATTTTGTCTGGCATTCCCACTGGAACTGCCAAAGTACGCGATACCACTCCATTTGTTTTCCTGGCAAATATTACTATCTAATGTAGGATGTGACTGATTTTCAACATCGATACCACAGTTTTCATTCTTACTACAAATATTCTTAAAAGCACTGCCACTGGCATCTTCAAGATATAAAATTCCATCTTTTTTATTCCACTGGCAGGTGTTGTTATCCAGAATTGGTTGACTTCGATTGCTTACCTGAATACCATGATATTCATTATTGTTACAGGTATTTTGTCTGGCATTGCCACCGGAACTGTCATCGTAAGAGATACCACTCCACTTGTTTCCCTGACAAATATTCTCATTAAGATTTGGATGTGCCTGGTTGCCAACTTTAATCCCATACTCTTCATTTCGGTTACAATTATTCTTACATGCATTGCCACCGGCACTGTCATAGTAAGCAATACCATCTTCTCGATTCCAGTGACAGGTATTTTTTTCAAGATTCAGATTTACCTGTCCACCTGAATAAATACCGGATTTATTATTATTACGAAGCTCACACATAGATACTGTACCTATTGTGTTACCACATAGAAAGAGGCCATTCCCTATCTGCTTATTTATTTCATCACTCATTCCACCAGAGAACCGGCAGAATTGAAGATTTATCTTACCTCCCATTACTCTTAAAACATCAGCCTTTTTTCCTCCTTTATGTTCAAAAGTTAAACCACTGGCAGTAAATAAACCCTTTCCATCAAACTGTAATACATATTCTTCTCCTTCACAGATTATACTGGTTAGATTTATCCCTGCACCCTGTAAATAGACTGATTTTGTAATAGACACAGGTTTGGGAAGATGAAATTCCCCTGATTCTATGTGTATTTTCTCTCCATCATTTATTTTTATTAATAATTCCTCCAGGCTTCCATCTCTTGGGACAACAAATTTCTTTATTTCTTCTGTTTTTTTATCCCAGCGAGCAGTAATACTTACTGTAACTGTGTCAAAAGGATTATCAGGATTAATCAGGATTATTTCTTCACTTAGTTCCTGTTCTTCTTTTCCACCTCTGAGTGTTATGGTAAGGAGAGTTTCTCCCGGACCAAAAGTCTCCGGGTTTACGACTAACATATCTGACCTGTTTTTTATCTGTCCTGGCCCGCCTGATACTATTAAATCTTTTTTCCCACCTTCTCCTGCCTTTAAAGTACCGAAAGAGATTAAATCACTCTTAACCTGAATCGGCAATATATGTATTTCAGGTTTTAAAACTGATACATTAACTGCCGACTTTACAGCTAACCTGGCAAATTCTTCAGGTATACCACGTATCTTCAGAGCACTTACAGTAGTTTCCTGCCTGGTTTTATCTGTTATACCTCGAACTGCCATCAGCATTTTTGCCCATTTTCCCAGTTCATTCAAAGTCCAGTCTTTGTCCAATCCGCCGGCAAGCATTAATAATTCTAATTCTTCTCTATGGATTGCTCCGTACTTCTGAATTAACTCTGCTAAATGCTTTAGAGCAGGCAGTAAAATTTTTATTTGATCTTTAGAAAGGATAGAAGACATTTTATTATTCCCTACCTGATTTTTTTAAATTATTATTTAAAAAGATTTTTTATAAAACTTAAAACAGAAGAGTCTGAAGGATGCATGTCACCTTCTCTGTTTCTACAGCATTTGTTATCTTTTATTACAGGTTTTGCCTGTTCATGGAAAAATATACCGTAATTATTACCCTGACATGTGTTGTTTTTTATTACCGGACTGGCCTGGTTACGTGCATAAATACCATGTAAATTATTGTTGTTGCAATTATTTTGATAGGCAGTTCCGCCAGCATTCCCAAAAAAACCTATACCACATTGTTTGTTGTGGGTGCATACATTGCCTTCAAGTATCGGCTTCGCCTGTTCACCAGCATAGATTCCCTGTTCCTCATTTCTGTTACAGGTATTTTTGCGGGCAGTTCCTCCTCCGCCGTCAAAGTAACCTATACCAGTTTCTTTATTCCCATCACAGATATTACCCTCAAGAACAGGTTGTGCCTGACCTCCTACATAAATACCACGCAATACATTGTTATTACAGGTATTTTTATAAGCGCTACCTCCGGCACTTTCAATGTAACTAATGCCATTAATCCTGTTCTCCTGACAGATATTATTTTGTAGCACCGGCTTCGACTTTTCACCAGCGTAGATTCCATGTCCCTCATTTCTGTTACAGGTATTTTTGCGGGCAGTTCCTCCCCCATCATCAAAGTAAGCTATACCAGTTTCTTTATTCCCACTACAGATATTACCTTCCAGAACAGGTTGTGCCTGACCTCCTACATAAATACCACGCAATACATTGTTATTACAGGTATTTTTAGAAGCATTACCTCCGGCACTTTCAAAGTAACTAATGCCATTAATCCTGTTCTCCTGACAGATATTATTTTGTAGCACCGGTTTCGACTTTTCACCAGCATAGATTCCATGTTTTTCATTTCTGTTACAGGTATTTTGACGGGCAGTTCCTCCCCCATCATCAAAGTAAGCTATACCAGTTTCTTTATTCCCACTACAGATATTACCTTCCAGAACAGGTTGTGCCTGACCTCCTACATAAATACCACGCAATACATTGTTATTACAGGTATTTTTAGAAGCATTACCTCCGGCACTTTCAAAGTAACTAATGCCATTAATCCTGTTCTCCTGACAGATATTATTTTGTAGCACCGGTTTCGACTTTTCATCAGCATAGATTCCATGTCCCTCATTTCTATTACAGGTATTTTGACGGGCAGTTCCACTGGTATTATCACGGTAACCCATACCACCTTCTTTATTTTCATTGCATATGTTCTCCTCTATAAAAGGATGTGCTTGACCTCTCATATGAATACCCCATAGCTCATTATTACTGCAATTATTCTTCACAGCAGTTCCACCGGCATTATCAATATATGCGATACCATTGTATGTATTTCCATGGCAAATATTATTCTGTAATAATGGTTTTGCCTCTTTACTGACATAAATTCCACTATTTTTATTCTTATTACAAATATTTTGACGGACATTCCCACCAGAATTTTCAGAATAAGCTATACCGGACTCCTTATTCTCATGGCATTTATTTGCCTCTAAATCAGGCTGTGCTTTACCTCCTGCATAGATACCATTTAATTCGTTATTACTACAGATATTCTTACTGTTAGTTCCATAAGTAATGTCAGAATACGAAATACCATTTTTTTTGTTTCCCTGACAAATATTATACTCCAGGATGTGATGTGCCTGGTTAAGCATCTGTATACCACAGGTTTCATTATTATTACAGCTATTTTGTCTTACATTACCCCTGGAATTACCTGAGCAGACAATACCATTATCTTTATTCCACTGACAGGTATTACCTTCTAATACAGGTTCTGCTTCCTCACATATTGAAATTCCATTGCTCTGATTGTTATTACAGGTATTATTACAGATATTTCCAACAGCATTGCCGGAATATGCAATTCCATCCTTTTTATTCTCCTGGCAGGTATTATTTTCCATTTTAATATTTACTCTTTCTCCTATGTAAATACCACAGTTACCATTATTAATAAACTGACATTCCGTTATTGTACCTTTCGTATCACCATAGAGGGAGAGACCATTTCCTCCATGAGTAGTTGCATCATCTCTTATTCCCCCTGTAAAACGACATCTGTAAAAAGCTACTTCTCCGTTACCTTTCACTCTCACAACATCAGCCCATTGTTTACCACTATGCTCAAAACTCAGATCACTCACATCAAAGAAGCCTTTAGAAGAAAATTCTATAGTATATTCTTCTTTATCACAGACAATTCTCGATACATTTGAACCCATTCCATATAAGTGTATTGATTTATTAATAGAAATAGGTCTGGATAAATGAAATTCCCCGGCTTCTAAATGAATTATACCGTCTTCAATAACTTTCAGCAGGGCTTCTTCCAGTGTGCAATCTTTTGGGACAACTATTTCTTCTGTGCTTGACTGTAAATTTACCTGTTCACTCCATCTGGCAATTATTCCTACTGTTACTTTTCCGGATGGACTTTCAAGAATTAAGTCATCCCATAGGATTTGTCCTTCCATTCCACCTATGACTGTAAGTGTAAGATTTGTTTCCCCCGGTCCGAAGATTTCAGGCTCTACTGTGGCTGTATTTAATCTCACCTTTGCACATCCTGGTCCACCTGATACAGTTATCGTTTTTCGTACAGTTTCATTGATTTTCATCTCTCCAAAACCAACCATTTCCTGGCTGGCTTTAATCGGTAGTATATCCGATTTAGTAGAGGGAACTATCAAAAGCCCTGTCACTGCTTCTATAGCTTGTACAGCAGAAGTTTCCGGTATACCATAGAACATCAGTTCACTCCTGGCTGCTTCAAGTCTCCTCATGTCTTTTACACCGCGTAATGTAAGGAGAATTTTTACCCATCTTTCCAGTTCATTTACTGCCCAATCTTCTTCCAAATCCAGACCAAGCAATAATATTTTCAGATCTTCTTTTCCGGGAACCATATTTTTTTGTAGTAATTCTAATACGAACGGTAGTGCTGGAACCAGAGAATCTATCTGATTGGAAGATAATGAAAAATTCATAATAATTACCTTGAAGTTAAAATTTATTCTTTAACATATGCCATTCGTCGCCCATCACCAAAGTTGATAAAACAGCATCTTGTTAAAGTTAGAGATTGCCCTTTCTGTACAGTAAACTGACGGTTTTCATTCGGGAAACGAGCATGCCATATAGCATCTTCATTATTGACTATGAAGTAATGCCCCTTCTTTTGATCAAATTCAACATAACCTGATATATTATCACTCTTTCGTGTGAAAGAAGGTTTATTACCGACTGTAATCATATCAGGAAAAATTTTAGAGCCATTCATTATTACAAGATGGCTTTTAAGAGAAGAAAAAATCCCTTTGCTCTTTTCTTCATAGAGTTCCAGTAGAGCAGGATAAGGAGGTTTAATTTTTTCTCCACAAAAGGGGCATATACGTTTATAGGCAGGGTTAACCCAGTAAGGATATGGAAATTTTTGTTTACAATTCTGGCATACAAAAATTTCATAAATAATAGAGGATAAACTTTCCTCCCATTCCCTGGAAGCCGGGCGTTTGTCCGGATTATTGAGTCCATCAATCAGTGCCCGGTTGGCTAAATCCTGTAGTAAAGGAGGAAGTATCTTATAACTGAGAGCTCCTTCCTGATAAAAAGGTAATCCCAGATTACGAGGTCTGTGCCTGTGTTCTTCTGGATTTTCACTGAATAAAGCATATTTACCCCAGCCGAGTATTTCACTTAGCTCTGTATCATTATCATACTCTACTAAAGGTTTCATTACATTTCGAAAGAGTAAAGTATGTAAAATTAAAACAGCCATACTGTAACGGTCAGTTTTCTCATTGGGTTTAATTTTATCAGTAAGAATTTCTGGAGCCATAAACTCCATTTTCCCTACCACCTGAGGAGGAAGAAAGCCTGCTACTACAACTCCGTCAATTTCCAGCATAATAGCTTCTCCGTCATTTATGTTAACCATAAAATTATAATAATGAATATCACTGTGGGCAAAACCTTTGTTATGGAGCACAACAATAGATTTAGAAATACTGTGTGCCAGCTTAAAGTAATGTTCCCAGGTTTTTCCCTGATTAAAATGTGCTGCAGCCTGTCTGGGAAGAATGAATTCTGATAATTCTCTATAATGCTTTGGGACCCTTCTCATTACAAAACCTGTTCGACATTGTCCGTCTAAACTCTCTATAAGACTTAATGGAGGGATGATAAATTTTTCCTCTTCAGAGGTCAGGGATTGAAAAAGAGACATTATGTATTTTAACAATGCCTCTTTCTCAGAACGGGCTTTGTGATATATTTTAACAGCATATTTACCATCACGGCTAAAATAAACTGTACCTTCTCCACCACTTTTTACATTATCATCTATTACTTCTAATTCTCCTGGTAAACTATGAGGCGGAGATTTAAGTATAACGACTGCCATAACTTTATAATCCTCCTGATTAATCCCTGAAATCTTCAAATTTGAATATCTTCATCTAACATCTTCTCTGATTTAACCATGGAAAGATCCAAATTCACCTGCTGCCGTATCAATAATTAATTTAGCAGCACCTTCAGAAACACCCCGAAGCATCAATGATCTCTGAGCGATCTCTTTTTTTCTTTTATCTTTTACACCACGGACTACCAGTAATACTTTTACCCATCTTTCCAGTTCACCTGTCATCCATTCTTCCCTTAAACCGATATTATCTAGCAATAGTTGTAATTTTTTACCTGAAATTGTTTCTTTGTTTTGCACTGATTCTGCTATATATTTCAGGGCAGGTAGTAAAGTTTCAATTTGAGTGGAAGAAAATAATATATTCATAGTAACTCCTGATTATTATTTCATTATTACAACCAGTGTTCGATCATCCCAGCTACCACTTACTTCATACGTTGAAAGCCACTGTAAAAGCCTTGATGCTATTTGAGACAAAGGTTCTTCCTTACGTAATTCACGATTAATATCTTCTGCCCAGTGATGAAAGATATTCGAGGGAGGCGGATGAGTGCAATCCTCTGATACACCGTCACTCATTAAATAAAAAGTTACTATACCTTCGGATTCTTCAGAAGATAGATGAGTAACTACAAAATATTTTTCCCAGTCCTTCTGGGTAAGAACATAGACCTCACCAGGTTCTCCCGGGTCAGGTACATTAAGGAGATAACTGGCTCCCTTTTCAGGATGGAATGAAGCTATCAGACCATCTCCAATCTGACCGGCCGATACCATGCCGGTCTTTGTATTAATTAAAATACCTAGCAACGTACAATGAAAATCCCGTAATGAAACTTTCCACATCTGAGCAAACTGTTCAATCCCCTGCCTTGTATTATAAAAAGAATTTCTTATACATTCATTCAAATTTATGGAAATATTTTTATTTACAACTTTTTCAACATTTTCTGTTTTAGTTTCAGAGAGATATCTGTGCCATATCATTGTTCCACACCCTCTGTTCGTCTCGTTTGAAGGTGCAGTTACAGAGGCAGATTCGAAAGCAGGAAAGAAAGAAAAAATTTCTTTTATTGAATTACTTTCTTTATTATCTGGAAATGAAAGACCGGTCTGTAATTTTTTTACAACATCCTGTTTTTCTCTTTTTATGTCTTCATTTTCCATTACAGAGTCAAATTTACTTACCTCACGTAACATATGTTCACATAAAGCTTCTACTGCATAAGTAGATCCATATCGTGATAATTTCAAAGAACCAACTCCGTCAGATACTGCTGCTGCTATCCATGGGCCGGCAGAGCGAATTGCAAAAGCATCGTCCCTTGGACGAAAGTCACGAAGGTGTAGTTTCCCTGCTGCACTTGCACCTACAAAACGATATAACCCGAGCTGGCCATATGAGGCGCACCAGTCAGGATGGGAATCAACATGCTGAAGAATACGATCACCTACAACAAAGCCTTTGGGTGACATATTTACACCTCATCTCAAAGATTGATATATATAAGCTGTGGCGGTGGTTGCTGCATTGTTATCTTCTGTTCACCACTGCTACCACTGGCCTGACTCACTATTTTACTTGCACTTTTTACACTTTGTGATACCCACTGGAAGAATTGTCTGAAAGATTCCTCAGAGTTATCCATACGAAAAGCATGTCCTATAGCAATAGCTTTAAGTTTTGTTTCATTGATACCTGGCCCGCACCCGACAGTGATAACATTAACTACCTTACGATTCTGTCGATTTAATATTTCCTGTCTTGGTGTCTGCCAGTCATCTGTAGGTTCTCCATCGGTAAGTATAAAAACCAGAGGTTTCCAGTCTCCTCTCTCTTTACCTTTGACAGATGGTTTAACATCTCTATCTATAGAGGTTTGAAGTATCTCTAATGCTCTACCCAGAGGAGTCGACCCGTCTGCTTCTAATTCAGGAGGATAGAATTTATCAATATGAACCAGCCCTTCTGTTATAAACTCTACAGTTTTCCCAAAAGTAATTACACCTACATAAACAGTGTCTTTTGTAATACTATCTGATTTTACCTCTTTTATAAAGGTATTTACTCCTTTTTTTACTGCCTTAATCGGATCACCATACATACTGCCCGAACAATCTAATAGAAGATACACAGGCAATCTCCTTACCCCTTCCTCCATCGCTACATTCATGCCTGTAATTCCTTTTCCTTTAGACACACATATAAGTTTATTCCCACAATGTTGACATATCATATGTTCATCAAAATCTTTACCACTACAGGTAGGACATTCCATTACTCCTAATTCCATTTTATCCTCTCCTTATTTTATAAAGTTATAAAAAGACTATCTAATTTTTATAAAAATTCCTTCAGCTATAATTTAGTTTCTTATTTATTTTTGTCTTTTCATTAATATTTAACCTTTAGTGAAGTTGCTATAATATTCAATTTTTTTTTAAAATTTCCTATAAAAAATAATACTTTCAAAAAAATTACAGGATTTGAATTTAAAACAAGAATTTTAAATGAATGTAATCTCCCATATTTTAAAGGTTTAATATTGAGGGGTAGTTTCGGTCATAATTTCAGAAGAGTGGCAGGCTCTGTCTGACGAAGGATTTTGAATGTAAAGACTTCAATGACCTTGTTGATAATCTAATGATAGAGGGATTATTTATTGTGTTAAAGGAATATGAAAAAGAAATATAGAAATATATTTTCTCAGATTTTTTTACTTCAGGAGGTTTTATGGAAGAAAATTTAAATACACAGCAAATTCGTTCCACCTATCCCTCTCCACTGGCTCTGACCTATAAGAGGATGGATGATATGTTAGTAGACGAATCTCCCTCCTCCAAACACAGCCTTCTGGGCGATCTCTTTGAAGTTATCCTGAAATACTGCTCCTGTGTCCTTATGGCACAGTATTTGAATGATAAAAGAGTAAATGAAAAGATAAATAATCAGCTACAGAATTTGAGACGTCCTTCCCTGGGGCACTGGAATTCATTTTTGAGGGATATTCTGAATTTTTATCATGATAATAATTATGAACCGGTTTTTCCCGAATTATATGATTTTTATACCAGAAAGAATAAATCGTTGAAGAAATCGGAACAATGCCGGCAGCTTTTAAAGGAAATTGATATAAAAGCATCAGGAGATATTTCTATAAAGACCATGTTCGATCTTTTTGTTACCTACAGAAACAAGGTATGGAAAGGACATGGAGCAACATTATCTGAGAAAGAATGTGTAAAAAGAGTAAAATTAATTCAACCGGCTCTTGAAGAAATTCTTCTGGAAATGGAATTTATAAAGAGATTAAAACTGGGATATGTAATGAAGGTAACTTATGAAAGAGGATATTCAGATCATATAATGCAATTTTTCACTGGGACTGATACAACAAAGAGAAAATATACGAGTGAAAAGAATAAACATCTTGAAACACGTAATCTCTATATCTTTCTGGAAGAAGAAACTCAGTTAATTCCGCTGTTTACCCTCTATCCATTTATAATATATGATAACTGTAATGACTGCAGAAAAGAACAGTTATTCTTTTTAAATGAAGGTGCGGAGAATCGGCTTGAGTATTTAAGCTATCAATGTGGCCACAGATTTATGCCCCCTGCCTATCTGGAAGATTTTGAGAAGTTAATGGAAGATATAAGTTGTTTTTTTAATAAGGAAAAAGTGCCGGAAGATATTATAGAAAGTTCTCCTTTCAGAAGTGTTGATGAAAGCCTCTATTACGAAAAATTAAAGGAAGTATGGGAAGATGGAATACTTGAAGATGAGGAGAAATCAGAACTGGAAGAATTTCTTAAAGAATGGCCCATAACTCCTGAGAGAGCGGCAGAACTTGAAGAGATGGTAAAGAAAGAACTTGGTATAAGGCAGATTGATGAAGAGAGTCTGAATAAGTACAGAAAACTTCTTGAGAGTTTTTCGAAAAAAAGAGTTATAGATAAAAAGCAGAGAGAACTGTTGAAACAGAAAGTAGAATCTCTCGGGATCCCTTTTGAAAGTGCTATAGAGATGGAAGGTGAACTTTATTATGAAAAGGGCTTAAGCTTTAAAGAAAATGGAAATAAGAAAGAAAGTCTTATTTATTTAGAAGCGGCCTTAGAACTTTTACCTTCCTGTGAGAAATACAGGGTAGAGTGTGAGGTTTTGAGGGAGGCAGAGGAAAAGAGAAAAGCCGAAGAGGAAGCCTGGAAAAGGGATGAAGAAGAGAGATTAAAAAAAGAGGAAGAGAGAATAAAAGCTGAGGAAGGAATCATAAGAAAGGCTCAGGAAGAGAAAAGATTAAAGAAAGAGGAAGAACGTAAAAAAGCTGAAGAAGAAGCCGGGAAAAAGGCAGAAGAGGAGAGACTTAAGAAAGAAGAAGAAAAGAAGAGGAAAGAGGAAGAAAAAGAAAAAGTCTGGAAGAAGAAAGCAGGAGAAAAGCAGAAGAAGAGAAGAAAAGAATTGAGAAAGAGAAAAAAGATAGATTAATTGATTGGCTAAGTAAAGCAGACAAATTATACCTTGAGAATAAGTATGAAGAAGCGATTAATTGTTTTAATAAAGCTTTAGAAATAGAGCCTGAAAATATAACAATTAAAAGAGGTAAGGAAGAAGTCATAAAGAAAGTTCAGGAGAAAAAGGAAGAAGCCAGAAGAAAAGCTCTGGAAGAAGAAAGAAAGAGAAAGGCTGAAGAGGAACGTATAAAGGCAGAAGAAGAAAGCAGAAGAAAAGCTGAAGAGGAAGAGAAAAAGAGAATTGAAGAGGAAAGGTTAAAGAAATTAGAAGAAGAAAAGAAGAAACGAGAAGAGGAAAGATTAAAGAAATTAGAGGAAGAGAAGAAGAGAAAAGAATATGAAGAGAAAAAGAGAATTGAAGAAGAAAGATTAAAGAAATTAGAAGAAGAAAAGAAGAAACGAGAAGAGGAAAGACTCAGAAGGGAAGAGGAAGCAAGAAAGAAAGAGGAACTTAAGAAAAAAGAAGAGGAAAAGAGAAAAGAAGAAGAGAGGAGAAAAGCCGAAGAAAAAGCTAAAAGAAGGAAACAGATTTCAGTGCCTGAGATGGTCTTAATTCCTGGTGGTACATTTCAGATGGGCAGTATAAGAAGAAGAGGCCTTTTTTCACTTTTTAGAGATAATAAAGAATTTCCAGATGAGAAACCTTCACATTCAGTCCGTCTGGATAGTTTTTATATGGGAAAATATGAAGTAACCAATAAAGAGTATTGTGAATTTTTAAATTTTCAGGGAAACCAGAGTGAAGGTGGAGTTACCTGGATAGCAATTGAAGATAATAAGTATTGTGGTATAGAAGTTGGATCTAATCCTGGAACATATAAAATTAAAGTTAAGTATGAGAAACACCCTGTAGTACATGTATCGTGGTATGGAGCAGTGGCATATTGTAACTGGTTGAGTGAAGAGGAAGGATTGGAGAAGTGTTATGGTGAGAAAGGCAAAAGAGTGCAGGTGGATATAACAAAAAATGGTTATCGGCTTTCAACGGAGGCTGAGTGGGAATATGCCTGTCGTGGAGGAACAATTACTGATTACTACTGGGGAGATAGTATGGATGTTTCTTATTGCTGGTATTTAAATAATTCTGGTGGAAATCATTACCCTGTAGGCCAGAAGAAACCCAATGTTTTTGGTCTTTATGATATGAGCGGGAATGTATGGGAGTGGTGTAGTGATTGGTATGGGAATTATTCATCCGGTAGTGTAAATAACCCTACTGGCCCCGATTCTGGCTTGTACCGGGTTTGTCGCGGCGGCTGTTGTTACTGCGATGCCGGTTACTGCCGGTCTGCCAGTCGTTGCGGGTTCACGCCGGACGGCCGCTACGACTACCTGGGTTTCCGCCTTTGTAGGAGTGCCTTAAATATTACCCTTGGCACTTGATTCCTTGGTCCCTTGGTCGGGGTCTGGTTCAGGGGCGGAAGAAAAGGGAGGTAGACCTGCAGTCCGTAATGCAGGCTATGTGTGTCGTGGCGATAGACCAACACACATAACCGTAATGAAGGACTGCAGGTCGGGTGGGGGTTGAAGAAAGGATTTTGATGTTTTATGTTAGTAAAAGTAATTACCCTTCGTTTCGATCCATTGATTGATTCATTTAATGATAGTGTTCTTGTGGATTTTATCAAAGATAAAGGCATTC
This sequence comes from uncultured Synergistia bacterium, assembly GCA_937888925.1. Next base: position 14,672 of record CALARM010000263.1, read on the forward strand.
TATCTATAAGAGAACATTCCTGTTCCTGATTATACTGCCGGTAAAGGACTGCCTATCGGAAATCTTACAAGTCAATATTTTGCAAATTATTATCTGGGAAAGTTGGATCATTTCATTAGAATTGTTTTTAGCTTCTGTATATAGAAGGGATTCCTTCCAGTACATTACAGGCAAGAAGAGAGCTTTTTGAAGTTTCACTATATTAAGGGTGATTTCCATAAAACAGGCTCGTACCGGGTTAATCGCGGCGGTAGCTGAAACAACAACGCCGTCAACTGCCGGTCTGCTTACCGGAACAACAACACGCCGGACAACCGCAACAACAACCTGGGTTTCCGCCTTTCCAGTACAAGTCATCGCCAGATGAGTATAGTTTACGGATTATACTCCAGTGCACAGGAATTCTCCAACCGGAAGTCATCCTGAGCCGGCAGGAAAGCCGGACGAATAAGAAATTCCTCTCTGCGTTTAGTAGGCCCTGTGTGCTCAAAAGATGCAGAAGGATTCCGATTGGGTTATTTTCTCTATTTCTTTTGCTTTTGCAATTTCTTAACTTCCTTAATAGATAACTCTGTTAACTCAGCCACTTCTTCTATGGAATAACCTTTTTCAAGGGCTTTCTTTACTATTTTTTCAATAGTTTCGCTCCTGCCCTCATGTTTACCTTTTTCCATCCCTTCTTGTTTACCTTTTTCCATCCCTTTTTCCATCCCTTTTTCCATAGCTATCTTTTCAAAGGTTGTTAAAACCATTTTAACTTCCTCCTTTTGGTATTCTTCTAATTCTTTATATATCTTCATATTCAGTGTGGTATCTTTTAATTCAAGTATTATTTCTATAAACCTGAGCATATTTATTATCTGTTCCTGTGCATAGCCACGTTCAAACATTAACCTCATTAACTTCCTCTTAAAATTATATCTCATCTCCTCATCAGTCCGGCTCTCTATACTGTACTTTACAGCAAGTGTTACAAGAGCAAATGGATTTTCATTCTCAAGAAGAGCTTTTTCATCATATTCAATAAGTTTTACGGAACGGTAATTAAATGACAACTCAGTTTGATAGAAATTATAGTGAAATCTCTCAGGATAATTTTTACTTTTTCCTGTAAATACTGCCAGACTGACAATGTTTCTATTGTATTTATCCAAAATTCTATAAAAATATCTAAACATGCGCCTGGTAAAGTTTTTTCTGTTGTTCCCCTGAACTTCTATATGTATCATCGCCCAGAGTTCTTTACCGTTTTTCATATATACTTCTACCAGTTTATCCACTATTCTTTTACTGTCTTTAGATTTAGGAGATATAACCTGAAGTTCTTTATCCAGAAACTCACACTTTTTAGTAAAATCTATATCTACTGCAAAGTCAGACATATAGAAATATACAAATTTCTCAAATAGATTTTCTATGATTTCCTTCCAGGCCTCGTCATATTGTGCCATTTTTATATCGTCCCTTCTGTAAGTTCTTGCCGTCTCTATTATACCATTATAGACTTTTAAACATCAATGGATTAGCTTAGATTATTTATTGTGCTAAAGGAATATGAAAAAGAGGAAGGGTTCAACTCAAGCGCTTTATTTAGATAAAATAACTGCGTACAATAATGCTCATTCAAAGGACACCTATTAGAATATATAGAGGATAAAACAGGTGGCAGTAATAGGCATGTAACTTATTATCTTGATTATGTCTGTTACGAGACATTTTTTGACTTTTCTTATATTTATATTATAATATTTTTACCTTTTACTTAAAAAAAGAGAAAGAAGGTTTATTTATGGAACAGGTTTATCTTCATCAGGAATTCAATAACAATATGATAAAACTTTCTTATAAAGGCGAAGAAATTGCCAGTTTTAAAGTATCTACTCTTAATTTTTATGATATATTTTCCAGTATTTCCAGGAACGTAAATGACGGGAGTATAAGAATAATCTTCGAAGGAGAAAAAGTACTTTTTATTGAATTAGAAGAAAAATGTCGTGAATTTAACGAGGAATATTTAAAAAATTTTATATGCGACTATAGAACACCACCTAAAAAAAGTAATAATTGTCTTGCTATTTCTACGGCATTTGGCTGTTTAGCTGTAGTAGCCATTGCAATACCAATATTGTCAGTTTTACTCTTTGCCTGCTCCATTATCGGTAATATCCTTGGCAGTGGTCATAGCCATACTCCTGTTCATACCAGTCCTGACATACCTTTTGATTTAAATGGCGTAATTGCGGTTCTGATAATAATAATATTGATAATAGGAGTGCCTGTAATTTTATTTCTTTCTTATAAACCTCGGAAAGAGGTCAGTTTTAGTCCGAAGGAAAACAAACTCAGGTCTGATGATAAAAAAAGATATAACATGGCACTTCTTTTACATAGAGGCCTGGATAACCTTGAAAAGAATCCGGGACGATTATGTAATGAGAATGAAATCAGAAGAATTTTAGATCTGATAGAAAAAAACGACAGCAGATCGAGGAAGAAAAAATTACTAAACTTTTTATGTTTATTTAAAAAAGGTTTTTAGTATTTATGGAGGTTACAATGAATACATATATTGTGAAATATGATAAGGATGTAACAATTAATCAAATAGCAATTAACGGAGAAAATATTACAGATGAGTCTATATTATATAAATTTAAAGGTGTAAAGCTTACAGAAGAAAGTTCTGTAGAGATTTTTAAATCTATTTATAAGAACGAACATGTAAATGATAAACATATACAGTTTGAAGGACATCTTGATTGTATCGATGAGGTAAATAAAGCCTGTGAAATATATAATAACAAATATAACGCTTTTTTTACCTGTGAGTATATAAAAAAAGCCGGAGTAACGATAAATACTTTTCAGAAAGATTATTATGATAAAGTAAAGAAATTCTGGGAAAAAAAGAGAATGAGTGTTTATAAATCAGGCATTAATGCTTTTATGCTTGCTTTAGAAGATACAATATATTTAGAACAGCTTAAAAGAAGTCTTTTACACGACGAAGAACATCATTTAGCTGAGATTTTTGAAGAAAAGATAAAAAAAGAATTAGAAATTCCACCGAAAAAAGATTTAGATACGTATTTTGATCTTTTACAGGCGGCACTTTTTTCGAATAAAATTATAAAAAATATGGACGACAGGAATATCCTGAACAGAAAGGCTGCTGCTCTTCAGATTAACGACAGACTTGCCAGAGATATAGAAGCAAGTGTTTATTATATGAAAGGTCTGGACTCTATAAAGGAACATAAAGAAGAAGAAAGTCTTATTTATCTTCAGGCAGCCCTCGATTTGAAAGATGATTGTGAAGAATATAAGAGAATAATTGATGAGTTGAAAAATAAAAAAAACAGGCATGTTTATGATACCGGTAAGGCAGTTGAGAATTATAATAAAAGTATTGACCTGTATAAAGAGAAAAATTATGAAGAATCTATAAGCTATATTGATAAAGCTCTTGAAATTCATAAAAATTATATAGTGAATTCGCAAAATAAAGAAGAATGCCTGATAAATTATGAAGAAGCCTTGAGGTGTTATGATAAAGCCCTGGAAGTTTACAGAGCCCGCTTTGAAGAGCTGAGAATGAAAGATATTATTAATGAGGCTCATGCCTGCAGGGTATTAAAAAAATATGATGAGGCTATTAATTTATATGATAAAGTAATTGAACAGGACGGGAGAAATGCCGATGCTCTTGTTTATAAAGGCTATTGCCTGTGCTATAAAGGTAAACATGAAGAGGCAATTAAATATTTTAACAGGGTTCTGGAATTGGATCCGAAACATACCGGAGCATTGAAATATAAAGGCTATATTTTATGTTTTATAAAAAGTGAATATAATGAGGCACTTAACTGTTATGATAAAGTAACGGAAATAGATCCTGAAGATTATACGGCATTAAAATACAAAGGTTTTATTCTTTATATGTTAGATAAATATCAGGATGGAATAAGATGTTATGATAAAGCTCTCGGCAATAAACCTGAAGATGTTTTCTTCTGGATTAATAAAGGAGATATTTATCAAAAACTCGGAGATGAACAAAAGACACCTCCGGGAACATCGGATAAACATTACAGGGAAGCTATGGCGTGTTATGATAAAGCACTGAATATTGATCCTCATGATCCGATGGCTTTAAATAATAAAGGAGACCTTCTTCTGAAACAGGGAAATAATGAAGGAGCAATAACTTTTTATCTTGAAGCATTCAAAAAAGATCCCGCATATGCTATAACCTGGGCTTCTCCATATGATATTTCAAAAAAGCTGAAATATATAGACGGTATAATTAAAAGATAATTTGGAGACAGATGGAGAAATTTTCATTTTTAACGTTATGCAATAAGGCTTTACATGAAAACTATAGAGGGGAGGATAGTTATGAATGAACTTACCAGACAGGACAATTCATTGCCGGCAAATTCTTTTAGAGAGCTTGCCCTTATGGATAAACAGTTACATGAGGCTATAAGCCTTACGGAAACATTTATAGAAAAAAAATACCTCTCTGATTTGAGTCTTTATAGAATAAAAGATGTCCCTGAACATATAAAACGTATATCAATTAAAGAAAATATCAGGATGGTGAAATTAAAAAAGCTTGTTTATGATAAAAATGAAGATACCCTGGATAAACTTAATACTGTTTATAATACAATATGGAGTTTTTCCTCATCTCTCTTTTTAATTATAGACAGTGATGGTAATAAGACAGATTTTTATATAGGCATAAGAAATGATGAACATAGAGATCTTGCCAGTGCTGCAATAGAAGGCCTGAAAAAGAGTTTTCAGGGTAATTTTCCGGGAACGGATATAGAAACACTGAACTGTGATTCTATAAGCAGTACCATAAACTGTATTATAGATAATAAAAATTCATTTATATCCTCTGTGTCCGGCATCCCGGGATTAAGAGATGAAGATAAAAATAATTTTGTTCAGGGTATTGAAAAACTCGTAGATTCTATGAGAGGCAGAAAATTTTCCGCTATTTTAATCGCAGATCCTTTAACCCATAGAAATATAGAAGAAATTAAAGAAGGATATGAAACAATTTATTCTAAACTTTCTTCTTTTGCCTCCAGAGAAATAACCCTGAGTATAAATGATAGTGAAGCTCTGTCGAAAAATCTGACTAAAGGATTTACGGAAACTGTAAATGAGAGTTTATCGAAAACTCAATCATTTACTTCCAGCGGCAGTTCAAGTATTTCCAGTTCTTACAGCTCAGGTAAGTCTATTACAGAAAATCAGAATACAACTTTTCCCTGGCTTGGAGTTATATATTCTGACGGTTTATCCATAGGAACAACAGGTTCCTATACATCAGGCCATACAACTACACAGGGATTATCAGATACAAGAGGAACTTCCGATACAAAAGGAATTGCCAGAGGAATATCTGAACAGGAAGGAACTTCGGAAACCTATACAAAAGGAAAAACCAGAAGTACTCAAATTCAATTTGAAAATAAAAAAGTAAAAAATTTACTTGCCAAGATTGAAGAACAGCTTGAAAGAATAAAGTCAAGCGAATCTTTCGGCATGTGGAACTGCAGTGCCTATTTCATTGCAGAAGATAAACCTGCGGCAAAAGTTGCGGCAGGTAACTTTAAAGCTCTTTTAAGAGGAGAAAATTCATCTCTGGAATATGCCTTTATAAATACCTGGAGCAGGGAGAAAAATGATTCTATAAAATTTTTAGAATATCTGAAAAAATTATATCATCCTCTTTTTGATATTAATATACCTGGATTCCCTTTTGTCACGCCGGGATCTTTAATTTCCGGCAATGAACTTGTAATCCCTTTCGGACTGCCGAAAAAATCTTTAAACGGACTCCCTGTTCTGGAATATGCTGAATTCGGAAGAAATATTATCACATATAAAGATAGAAAGTCAGAAAGAAAAATTACTTCAGGTAAAATCTATCATATGGGTAAAAAAGAAAAGACAGATCTGCATATAGACCTGGATAGTCTCACCTTACATACATTTGTTACCGGTTCAACCGGATCGGGAAAATCAAATACTGTTTATCAGATTGTACATAAAGCCATAGAAGAGGGCGTTAAAATTCTTATTATTGAACCGGCAAAAGGAGAATATAAAAATGTTTTCGGCGGAAGAGATGATTTTTATGTTTACGGCACAAATCCTGAATACAGTCCAATGCTGAGAATTAATCCTTTTATTTTCCCCGCATCGGTTCATGTTCTCGAACATATTGATCGTTTGATAGAAATTTTTAATGCCTGCTGGCCCATGTATGCAGCCATGCCTGCTGTTTTAAAGAAATCTATAGAAAGAGCCTATGAAATATCAGGCTGGGACATGGAACATTCTATTAATCATAAGATGAAATATCCGACATTTAAAGAGCTGTTGAGGAGTCTCAAAACAATTATTAAAGAATCGGAATTTTCCGAAGAAGTAAAGAGTAATTATATCGGCGCTCTTGAAACAAGGGTGGAATCTCTCACTAATGGCCTGGTGGGAACGATTTTTTCAGGCGCTGAAAACGCCTGTGACAGGCTGTTTGATGAAAATTGTATTGTTGATTTAAGCCGTATCGGTTCTACTGAAACAAAAGCTTTAATTATGGGTATGTTATTTATAAAACTTCATGAATACAGGTTTTCTGAGCCTTATGACGCCAATAGCAGTTTAAAACATCTTACCGTAATTGAAGAAGCCCATAATTTATTAAGAAGGACCAGTTCCGAACAATCTCAGGAAAGCTCAAATTTGCAGGGTAAATCTGTAGAAATGATTTCAAATGCCATATCGGAAATGAGAACCTGCGGCGAAGGTTTTATTATAGTGGATCAGTCGCCAGGTTTACTTGATATGTCGGCAATAAGAAATACCAATACAAAAATTATTATGAGGCTTCCAGATGAATCTGACAGACAACTGGTAGGACGTTCTGCAAATCTGAATGACGGGCAGATTAAGGAAATAGCAAAATTTAAAACAGGTGTGGCAGCAGTATATCAGAATGACTGGATAGAACCGGTACTCTGCCAGATAGAAGAATTTACAGATAGAAAACCCTATAAATATAAAGAAGACATGAAGGAAATTTATAAACTGAAAAGGCAAAGACTTGCAGAATTACTCAAGCTTCTCTTAAATGGAAGACTTAAACATAAGGGTGAATTGAAACACATAAATGTAACTGAACTTAAGAAATGGCTTAAAGATATAGTAAGAGCTGATTTGTATTCTGAACTCTTAAAGGAGTTTGATAATTATAGTAATAATATGCCTCTGGATTTATGGAAAGAGAAAAATTTCGAAAAGCTTTCTGAAATTATTTCTTCTTTTATAGATCTGGACAGGCTTATGAGGCTGGCAAAAGAAACAGAAAATTTAAATGAATGGAATAAAAAAATTCTGGAGGGATTATATTACTGTGTGGACTTAGAACATAATGAGGAATTTGAGAAATCGGTCATTCAGTGTCTGTTATCAGAAAAGGCCAGACAGGATAAAGATTTTAAAGATTTCTATTTTTTATGGGTAGAAAGAGCCAGACAGGACAGATGGCACTGACAATTTCAAGAAAGTGAGGTGTTTTTATGGATGAAGTTAAAGAAAAAGTGGATTTGAAGAAAATCCCAAAAGAACTTCCGGATTTTATAAAAGATAGTTTTAAAGATGGTCTGAGTAAAACCTCAAAAGATGTTCCGTCTTTTACGAAAAATATGAAAAATGAAAAAATTAAAGATATGAAGGAAGCGGACAAGCCTCTCAGGATGGAATATGATTTTACTGAAGAAGAAATAAAAGAAATAAGTCCTTTTTCCGATAGCATCAATGAATATATAAGAAATCCGGAAGAATTGGAAGTTTACGAAAATGCCGATCTGCAGGAAGATGAAATTAACGGGAAGACATGTCTGGTAAAAGAGGAAATACCTTCCACATTAGAAGGCTGGACCAGGACGTCAGTAGAAAATGGTGATTCGTCTGATCTGAAGCTGAAAATTACAGATAGTTCAGGCCGTGATAACCTTAAAAGAATGAAAGAAGGTACATCTCCCTTATCTGAAGACGGAAACCCTGTAGAACTGCACCATATAGGCCAGGGAAATAACAGTCCCCTGGCGGAATTAACACAAAAAGAACACAGAGGAGCGGGAAATTTTTCAAAACTTCATACCTTTGATGAAAGTAAGATAGACAGGGAGCATTTTAATAATATTGAACGACGGGACTACTGGAAAAAAAGATCAGAAGATTTAAATACCTGAATTATCTATGATTATTGATTCTATAGTATATATTTTGTTATTTATCAGGCTTATACTTAATATATTACTTCGTCTGTATCGAACTGTTTACCATGTTTTTTTGTAATTTCTCATAGAATATTTATAGAGGATTTTTTATTGATTATATAGAATAAAAGAATAAATATTAAATGAAGTTATAATAATAAATACTATTACTCCTTTAAAGAAAGGGAGGAAGCTATGTACGCTATAAATCTCAGAACTATTCTATTTTTTTTAATCTTCTTTTCCTTTTACCTCGCAGGATGCAAAAAAGAAGATACAGGTAAAACAGGGGAAGGCGCATCTTTTCAGGATAATCAACTCCTTATTTCTTCAGAACAAAAGGGTCTTGATGTATTTTTACTTATAGATCAGTCAGGAAGTATGATGGGCCACGGCGGTGTTAAAGCTACTGATCCGGACGGAAACAGAATTATTGCTGCAAGATATTTCAATAATTTCCTGGGAGGGTTTTCAAATGAAATAAACGACAACAGAGTCTGTATGATAAATTTCGGCAGTGATAATGTTCCCTTAGATGTTATTCCTCTGACCGCTCTTAAAGACAGAGAAGGAAGGGATAAACTTAATACGTCTATGAAGGTATCCGATATGGGTGCCACAAGTGTTATGACTGCTATTAAAGAAGTAAAGAAGATTTATGAAACAGAAGGTGGATTTAAGCCGAACAGACAGCTTGTAATAATAATATTTACAGACGGACAGCCAAACGATACCATGAGCAGAAAACTGGGGAAAGGCTATTTTGATAAAATGGCAGAGTTTATTTCAAAAGAGCTTACTCCTCCTGAATATGTTTTTTCTCCGGCACCGAAGGTCTTTGTCATTGGAATGGATGTAACAGGCAGTTTCTGGGAAAAAGATAAAGACGGATGGGAAAAGGTTGCTCCCGGTAACTGTTTTAAGATTGACAGGGTTGATGAAGAGAGTCTGAGTATGATCTACCATGACAAGATTCTTGTAAACCTCCTGGGATTCAATTCGGAACCGATAAAACTCAGAAAGAATGAAGAAAAAGAAATTGAAATAGGCCCTTATATAGAAAAGGTGACTTTTTCTGTTTTCCAGCCAAGAGGGAAAGGTAAGGTAAAGTTAAGTGTAACAAAGCCTGATGGGAATCCTCTTGATACAAAAGCTCCTGTGATTTATGAAGAGAGTGAAACTTCAGAACTTTATATAATACCTGAACCTGCTATGGGAAAATGGAAAGTAAAGGTACTGGAAGGAGAAGGGGAAATAAATGTAATCATAGATGAAATGCCTGTAAGGATGAAACTTCTTAAGCCTTATGCCTATCATCCACAGGGGCTTCCAATGAAATTTGAAGCAAGTTTTCTTAAAGCCGATGGTTCTCAGGTTCAAATAGACGACACACACCCTCTCTTCTTCGGTGCAGATGTTTATGATTCAAAGGGTGAGAAACATTTTGTAAAATTTTTACCATTCGAGAAAGGTATATATAAAGGAGATACTGCTGTTCCGACTCCTGTAAAAGGGAAATACAGGGTTGAACTGAGTGTAAAGGTTGGAGGGGAAGAGAAACCTCTTTGTACCAGAAAATATGAAATAGATGTAGTTTCTATGCCCTATGTAGAGGTAAACACCCCTGTAGAAGGGAATGACCCCGTAACAGAAACACTGTTTTTCTGGAAATACAGACCGGTAAAGCTTGATATGACCTTCAAAAAAGAGGGGAAAGAAATAAAATCTACAGATATACTGGAAGAAGATCCCAGGAAAATCATCGTGGGAGGCATAGCGGAAAGCCCTGATAATAAGAGTAATGTAGCATTTTTTATTGAGCCGGCAGATATGGCAAATCCTGTCAATTATAAAAGAACACTTTATCCTTCTTCTATGACAGGACATTACCTTGTAAAGGTACAGTTAGACGGAACTTTAAAGGAAAACAAAAAGAAGGTATTTTTCCAGGATGAAATTCTCGTAACAAGAGTGGCAGGTAAGGGAAGAGATGTGAAGATAGGGATTATAAAAGCTGTAATTATTCTTATTATGATCTTTATTATAAAATGGTGGATTGAGGTGGGGCTATATGTACCATCGGGAAAACTGACAATAAAATTCCCTGACGGCCCGGAAAGCACCTACCCCCTGGGCAGTGGAAAGTTTTACAGGAAAGTTATAAAAATAGGAAAGGGATGTCATATTGACCTTAAAAAAGATAAGGAAGTAAAAGGCGAGATAGCAAGGATCTTTACTGTTACAGTGGATGACAAAAAAGCTGCCAGACCAGGGAAAGTTCAGAAAACAGTTTATCAGGCAGTAACGGTAACAGATGGTAAAGTTAGCTGTAAAGGAACGTTTAAAACTATGGAAAATATATCTAATACGAATATTTCAGGTTCCAGGTGTTTAATTTCAAATTATAAAGGCGATGGTCGTGCCATAAGTAATTTAAATACTGCAATATTTTATTCTATTCTTTTTATTGCAGGGTTAGTTGCCCTGCTAATAATAAGGTAAGGAGGATTTATTTATGCCAGGATTAACTTTAGTAATAGGTCTCGGTGGAACAGGGAAATGGGTTCTCACCTATCTGAAAAAAGATCTTATAAATACCTATGGAGGTAATGTGCCTCCGCAAGTAAAGCTTCTGAGTTTTGATACTGTAACACAGAATACTTTAGCTCAGAGTAAGGTAAAGGAAGAAAAAGAAGCCAGACTCGGAGAAGTCTATCTTACCCCCGGTGTTGAAACCTTCGGTAAAGGAGGAGATACAAGACCTTTCTGTGATGATATAGTAAATAAAGATTTTTATCCCCATATAAGCCCATGGCTGAGCGCAAGAAGATATCTTGGTATGGAGCCGGGAATAAAAGGTCTTTCACCTGCAGATTTTGATCTTGGAACAGGGGCAGGCCAGTATAGGCAGCTGGGCCGTATGACAGTATTTATGGATGCGATTAATCCTGTAGGGTCAACTTTATATACTAATATACAAAATGCCATTTCTGCTCTGAGCAATAATCCTTATGCTCCTACTATGCCTCTTACTATTTTTGTAGTTTCTTCTGTAGCAGGAGGAACAGGTTCCTCTCTCTTTCTGGATGCAGGATTGATTGTAAGAAAGTTCAGTGAAAACAGGGGAAATACTAAAATTATCTCTATTTTAGTACTTCCGAATACTTTTAAAAAGGTAACAGATTCTGGACCTATTTATCCAAACAGTTACGCTTCTATGAGAGAACTTAACAGATTTATTATGACAGCAGGAAAAAACTATAAAGTAATTCACAGGGATCCACCTGATGGTAACACTACTCATATCAATACTGCTATGATTTTCGATCAATGTTTCTTCCTGGATGGAGACAGAAGTAATAATCCTCTGGATGTAATACCTGAAAACAGTATATATCCCTCTATTTCAGATTTTATACTTTCAAACCTGGATGATAATATGAGAGATAAATTCGATCAGGCATGGAGAAATATCTCTGCTGCATGCAACAGTGCAGCAGCACTCAGACCGGCGAAAAAAATGTGGATAAATACGATAGGAACTTTTTCCTATATATTCCCCGTAGAGGATATTATACGCTCCTGTGTATACAGGCTCTGTATAGATTTCATAAGCAATTATTTTGTGAAAATAAAAAGTGATAATAACTCTTACAGCCTTGGTTGTAATTTAGACCCCTATAAAGAAGTTCAGTCTTTTTTGACTAATCCCGGACAGGCTACTTTTAAAACCTTTGCAAACTTCACTCTGGCCAATTCATTAAAACAGGTAGAACCGGCAAGTTTATCCTATGATGATCTTTTAAGTAAAATAAAAATTAATGCCCCTGATAACCCTGGTTTTGATACAAAAGTAAATAATGTACTGGATATGAGAGTCTCTGATAAAGTTGAGACAAGTAAAAAATCTGGCGACAGTCTTGCAGACGGATATGATAGGATTTTACGTGAAGTAAATGACTATAAAAACGACTATCTCGGGTTTTTAAGGGATCAAACATCTGAAGAAAGATTTGGAGGTAAATTAAGACTTACTCTTCAGGGACTGTCCGATATACTTCTCGGTCAGTTCAATTCATCTCTTATAAAAGAAATAAAAGAACACATTGATGCTACATCTGATTCCAACTTGAATGCTTCTGTAAGAGCAAATGGGAAAAACCTGGGATCAGCATTTAAATTCCTGGATATTTTAATTGATTTTTTAGCTACTTTTAAATCTAACATGAAAGAATCTGGTGAAACATTAAGGAAAACTGACTGGCAGGAAGTTCTTGAGGCTAGAGATGGTGCTATGGGACAGATGAGAGATTCTAAAGATACACCTGTAGGTATATTGAACTTCTTTGCAGTTAACAGTGCTTTGAATAATCAGAAGCTTTATATAGAATCAGAGGAAAATCTTATTACAGTCATATCCCAGAGTTATATCTATGAAGCTCTTGTGGAACTTTCACAGAGAATGATAGATTGCATAAATTTCTACAAACGTCATCTATCAGGCTGGACCGAAACATTTATAAATCTTTACAAAGATTTCATAGCAGAGCAGGGTAAATTTGATGCTATAAGAAGTGGCTTAAAAGATATCAAAGTGAGAAAATATCTTATAAATGATCAGTATGAGGATAAACTTTATAAACAATATATAAACACCTGTTCCGAGCTTACGGAAGGTAAAACACCTCTTGACAATCTAATGAATTCACATAAGTGGGAATGGAATCTTGATTTTTATAATCCTGCAAACAGTAACCTTGGATTAAAACTTTACTCCATACCAAAAGGACAGAAACAGGTTGGATTGACCTTTCACAGGGAGACAGAACATAATGTAAAAATTTTTTTCCAGAAACTGGAACCATGGTTTGAAGAAATCAGACAGCAAACAATAACCAAAAGGTTAATAGCGGAGTTCCCAAATGGAGGACAGGATCTTGCTCTTTCACTTTACAGGGAATGTGGTGTATTCAATATAATAACAAACGGTGCCAGAATGAAGGAATATAATTTTATAGGTCTACATAACTCTACAGATGATGGAGATCTGAAATTTAGAACAGAACTTCAAAGCTGTATTACTGCTCCTATGCCGAGGTGGACTGGTAAAGGGAGTATAGATCGTCTTGAAAGTTTTAAGAATGAATATATATGCACTCTAACAACAATACAGGCATTGCTAGAATTAGATGAAATAAAAGCCTATGAAGATTGTAAACAGCCTTATCACAGGTTAACAGATAAAACTATCCATCATATATTTCCGGCAGACATAAATGCAGCAAAATATCAGGACAGGCTACCAGAAATAGGTGAAAAAAAGAGAATGTTCCATACTGATGTAGTCCAGCTTATGGAAAATATAGATTTATTAAAGACCTTCTGTATGCTTTTTGCCTTTAACCAAATAGAGTCAAGAGATATTGTAGTCAATCAGGCAACACACCAGAAGGGATTCAAATACTTCATCAAACAGGGAAATATCTGTCTGAATAACGAATTTACTTTTACAGCACCTTATGATAATTTTATAGAAGCGGCAATGAATTTTATGCTTGGTAAAGAAATAATTCCGCCTGGAATTAATACAAATCCAAAAGATATAGATTTTGGGAAATTACAGGACATATGGAGAAATATGCTCAGAAGCAAGAGCGGAAATAATGAATTCAAGAAAGCCCGGACATTAAATGATTTAATAACCGGACCTATAAATAATCTAAAAGCTTCAGCTGATCAGAAGATAAGAGATCTTGCTTCTGTATTTCATCTTATTATTCTCGATGAGATAAAGATAAGCCAGGATAATCTCGGGGGATTAAGATATATTCTTGATCATGTAAATAAAATGTACAGTTATCCTTTCTGCTATATTCTTGGTCTTATATACTATAAAAAAGTCATGGATCATCAGTTAGGTACAAAAACCTATAATTATTTCCTGAAGATAGGAGATAAAGAATATCAGCTTACAAAAGAAGAGATTCATGAGAAACCCCTTGATCTGTTCCTCGAAGCAACGAAGAGTTTCTTTGAGAATAACAACTGTATGGTAAATACCTATGAAAGTTATGAAATAAGGGATGTGAATCTTGCATGTAACAATCTCCTGGATAAACTTTCAGAAGGAAATGTGCAGAATAAGATAGACGTATTAAAGAAATGCAGAGATGAAAAGTTAAAGGACATACAGACCTATAATCAGATACAGCAGAATAAAGAGATTGGCATACTCATAAACTTTATAAACAGTGAAATAGATAGAGAAATTGAAGATTTAAAAGAAGAATTAAGTCAGACAAATTTATCTTAAGAAAGGAGTTTAAATATGACAGGTGAAAATATAAAGGACATACTTGTAAAAGCCGGTTATACCCTGAATATGACAGGAGAAAACTTCTGGCAGATAACCACTCCTGAAGGAGAGGCAATGGTAGCCTTTAAACCTTCAAAAAAAATTCTTGAGTTTATAATACCTTTTATGAAACTTCCTGAAGTCAGGAGGGAAGAATTTTATAAAAACCTTCTGGATCTTAATGCAGACGGACTTGATATAGGTTCCTTTGCAGTAAAGGATGAAGAGATAATGCTTGTAGATAGAATCCTCACAGAGGATCTGGATCAAAGTGAGGTTACGGGCACTGTAAAATTACTTTTTCAGGAACTGAAAGAAATCTATCCGAAATTAGTTGTCTGGAAGTAAGGAAAAGCGGACGGAGGGAACCACCCTCCGTCCTTTTCATTTTACTATAAAATGAAGAAAAAAAGACAATCTAACAGAAAAACATCTTCTTACTTTTTATATGATTTACTTGAATTTATTTTCCCGCCGGGTAATAAAAGGTCGGAACAAAAAACTTCAAAAAATAAGAGTAATTATTTTAGCTATGATAACCTCAGCAACCTGTATAAATATGTGTCAGGCATCATAAGTTCTTTAATTTTCTTAATAATTTTGATATTAATTATTTTCTTCTGTATAACGTCTCATGAAAAAGTCTATAAAACTCTTTTAAGTATTTATCACAGAATTATAGTTCTTTTTAATAAAATCCATCTGTTTCTGATAAAATTTATAAAACATACTTCAGACTCTAAATATCCTTCTTTAACTGTAGAAATAATATTTACAGTTATCTGTCTGGTAATTGCATGTTTAATTATTTATGCCATTATATCTTTACTCAGAAAAATTTACTACTCAACTTTTGATCTTATAGATTATATAAGTGGAGCGAATTTATCTTCATGGTTATATAAAGGAAACATTTCCAGAGGAAACATTCAGCATTGTCTCGACAGGGTCAATTACTACAGAAAAAAATATAAGGTACCTCTCCTTAAACTGGATGACAGAATATCTGCATTTGCATACAGAGGCAGTATTGAACTTATGCAGAACCATATGGCTCATAAACATTTTAAAGATGCCGGTAAATCCATATGGAACTACGGTTTTAATGGTTGTTCTGCAGAAAATCAGGGAGACTCCCATGGATGGCCTCTCAGAGGAGATATTAACTCTACTATTGATGATATTCTTAAAGCAATGATGGATGAAGGACCGGGAGGAGGGCATCATGATAATATGGTTAACCCCCAATACAGACGCCTTGGAGTAGGTTTAATTCTGACTTCTGATAAAAAGCTTTACTTCACAAATGATTTCAGTGAATAAGTCCATTTCAGGCCTTTATCTCATGATTTTTCCATTTAAAATTATAATTACAAATTCATTTATTTCCTCGAGAGATTTTATCCATTATGTATATTAAACATGTCATAATACATAAAATAATTCCTGAAATTCCATGGATTCCAGTTTTGAAGATATTTGTTAAATCTAGAATTAAAATTACAAATAATATAAACATTAAAGTAAAACATGTAGTTTTGGTAATATTTGTAAGTAATTTTTTCTTCTCCCTGACCCTGGCTGTTTTTATTTCACTGTTTAATATTTTAATTCTTTCCTGATCTCCAATCAGGTTATATATATTCATAACTTTATTTATAAATAATTTCCCTTTTTCTTCATCTTTTCCCTCAATATAACAAATAGCAAGATTTTTATAGCTGCCGGCTAATAACTCTGAAATAATAATATTATCAGGATTTGCTTCATAGACAGGTTGCAATATATCTATAGCTTCTTCATAATATTTTATCTTTTCTTCTTTCTTTTCTGAAACATTACCGAGAGCAGTATAAACTCTTGATAAATCTTCTGCGAAATTGATATTCTCACGATCTTTTTCACAGAGGTTTTTTCTTATCTCTAAAGATTTTTTATAATAGTTTTTTGCTTCATGATTTTTACCTGTATTTTCCATTAGTACAGCAAGCTTCAGATATGTGTCGGCAAGGGAAGCTGCAACAGGAACAAGATCAGGGTCTTCCTTATAAAGAGACTCCTTTATATCCATTGCCTTTTTATAATATTTTATTAGTTCCTTTTTATCATCTCCCGTGTTAGCAGGTAAGTCAGTTTTTTCATATTCCGTTTTTTCATATACCGTTTCAATTTCCTCCCTAAGTTTACCTTTTCTAATTCCATTGATTATGACTAAAACACATATACCTGTAGTTATATACAGTATTATAATTGCTAAAATGGAATATGAAAAAGTAGTTGTTTTATCTCCAGATTTAAATATACCTGCTGTATTTGAAATTAGAATTCCTATTACTACGAAAAATAAAGTAGCTAATGCAATGTTACTAATATTTATCAGTAATTTATTCTCTTCTTTAGTCTTTGCTCTATTAATTTCATATTCTAATCTTGTACTTTTTTTATAATCTCCCATTAGAATATACATATTTATAGCTTCATTTATAATTACCTGTCCTTTTTCTTTATTTCCTTCACGAAGATAAAGAATACCAAGAGTATCACAGGTATATGCTAATAACATTGCAATATCGATAGTATCAGGTATTTTTTCATAGACAGGTTTCAATAGTTCTATGGCTTTTTCATAACATCTTATCTTTTCATTTCTCTTATCTAAAAAATTGCCCAGAACATAATAAGTTCTTGCAAGTCCTTGAATAATATCGATATTTTCAGGTTCTCTTTCATAGAGATTTTTTGCTATATCTAAAGATTTCTCAAGATAAATTTTTGCTTCGTCTTTTTTTTCTGTGTCTTGTAATGCTACTGCAAGATTTCGATATTTTCCGGAAAGAGTATCGGCAACAGGAATAATATCCGGTTCATTTTTATATATGGGTTCCAGTATATCTATAGACTTCTGGCAATATCTTATTTCTTCTTTTTCATATCCTGCTTCCCCCAAAAATATGGCAAAATTTCCGTATAGTAAAGCAAGACTATGAGCGTTATAAACAGTCTGACAGTTTTTATATCTGAATTCCGCTATTTTTATTGACTCTTCACAATATTCCTTTGCCTGTTCCTGATAACCCATAGAAAATAAAAGATTTGCCGCATTGCCATAATTAATTCCGAGTGATCTTGCAATCTTAGTATCTTCAGGAGATAAGTTGTCCAGAAGAATCATAAAGGGATTATCGCTGTAAAATTCTTTATTGTGTGGTATAAGGCATAAACCATATAAAATATTTAGAATTCCTATGGCTTCTTCATAATATTTTAGTGCCATTTCTTTACAGTTTATATTATCATAAAGTGAAGCAATTTGTCCGTAGTTTTGTGAAAGACTGTATAATATTGAGATTTTCCCACAATTTTTTTCTCTCAGCAATATTCTCTTTTCTATGGAAACAGTCCCTTTATAAAAAATTATGGAAAATGGAGCAAAAAGTGTATTCATAAATTCAAGAGCAATTTCTTCCATTACTTTTCCGGTCCGCAAATTTCCTTCTTCTCCGGCAACCTCTACAAATTCATTTAATTCCTTATCCGTCTCTTTAATATCTTCTTCTCTGATATGTCCTTCAAGAAAGCTCTTAAAAGCAATTGCAATTTCATATCCTCCTTCTTCTACAAGTGTTACCATAAAAGAATATCTTCTGTTATAATAAAGGTCTCTGAATAAGAATGTAAAAGAATTTCCATACTCAGAAAAAGGAATTTCCTCTTTTACTTTTTCAACCCAGTAATCTTCAGGATTATCCTCTTTTACTCTGTCTCTTAAATACCTGTAAATCACATATTCCAGAACCTTCTGATAGATAAAATAATAACCTCCTCCTTCATAATCAACCCTTTTTCTTATCATCCCTTCTGTTACTGCAAGCTCTACAGGAGATACCTCAACACATGCTTCACCAGTTGTTCTTTTTTCTGCCCAGTTTTTTCTTATCTTATGATAATCCTCTTCAGTCAAATAAGAACTCTTTGACTCTATCATAGAAGTTATTATTTCACCCAGAGCGTCTTTAATAGCTGCTTTTTTCTCATAAAGACTGTCTATATAGGCAGAATAAACCCTGCCGGAATCCTTCATATCTGCTCCCTTTTTCCCTCCGTAGGTCTGATTGTAAAGATGGAGCATAAGAGGATTACTCAGTATCTTTTTTGTCGTTATTTTTAAGTCTTCCCATGAACTGGTACATGCACTGAGAGAAGTTTCTTCTTTCTTTGACTCTTTCTGATAATTTTCATAAACCTTTTTTGCCATATCTTCCGTTAAAGGCTCAAGGTTTAATACAGGATGGTCTTCTTCCTGTTTCATAAAAGGATCATCTGTTCTGTCTTTCTGTATATAATAAAGACATGCCATCTCTCTGGAAAGTCTGTATAGAGGGTCTGTCCTTGTGGCCTGTCTGTCTTTTAATCTCCCATACCAGGTTGAGAAAAATTCTTCTCTCATTGAAATTACGATTTTACACCAGGGATATTCCGATGCAGTTTCTATTAATTCCAGAGCATTTTCAAAAACCTGAAAAGGCGTTCCTGCCTCATTGATTGCATCAAGGACTATTACAAATTTCCTTCCCTTTATTTTATCCTTTTTCCATTCTTCCTGAAGCTTTTTGAATAATTCTCTGAAATCACTGAAATCATCGGCTTTTAAGCCAATTTTTTCGACTATGTTCTTAAACAGAATATTTCTGCTGTTATCTACCAGAATGCCGTCACCTCTTAAAAAGAAAGTGAGATGTTCCGAATATCTTGCTATATGTGCATCCTGAACAGGAGAATATTCTTTTTTGAATCTCAGTAATTTTTCAACCTGATTGGTAAGGAAGGCTGTTTTCCCTGACCCTGCACCTCCTGTTAATATGAAGCCGCTTATAAAATGTTCCGGTGTTTTTTTATCTCTGTCTTTTCCTATATAAACTTCTCCTGATTTGATAAAAGACTGAAAATGTCTGTCCATATCAGGAGGAACTTCATAACAGCCAGGAAAATATTTTGTGTTTAACATATACTCATAGGTTCGTTCGCTGTAATCATAACAACTGTCGCTGAGAGTCCAGGGGGCACATGATTGTTTGCTTATAGACCATACGATCTTTTTTCTCTCGAGTTTTTCTTTTAAAGAATCAAAGGAACTGTCAAGTGTTTTCTTATCGAAAACACCAAGATAATAAACATAGGCTTCTTTTATTTTTTCATCCTGTCTTATACTGTGATGTCCGTCATAGGCATAAACCGGTTCATCTTCAAGTTTTTTAATGAAAAGAGGGTAGAGGGGAATATATTCTCCTCTTTCGTTTTTCATAACAACAGAGTTTTTAAAATATTCTTTCAGTTTTTCATCTAATTCTAACTCTTCCTGTCTGTCTATTTCTATGCCTTTTAAATTTGTCACCCTTATACTATCCTGGCAATCTTCTATATTATCTTCAGTCATCAAAAGAAGAGAACTTTTTCCCAGAAAAGAGAATTTTTCAAGAATAAAATTTAATAAAGGGAGGTAGAAATCCACTATTTGAATACATTTTTTTTCCTCCGGAAGCTGTCCTCCGTGAGCAATAGAATTTCTCAGTGCAAGTATGGCTTCCATTCTGTTAATCGAACGATTGCCTCTGAGATCAAAAAAAGGTTCACATATTTCTACTTTACTTTTTAATTCATTTGATAGCAAAGGGAAAAAGGGATTGGAAAATAGTTCAGGAATATGTTTGCAGAGTGTCAGATAAAGACTTATCCAGTCATTGAAAAAAGGGCATCTTATTCTGGCCACTGCTTCATTTATTGATTTTACAGATTCTATTTTTTCCTGAGGTATTTCTTCAGCTTTTCTCAGATCGTTTAAATACTGGCTTAACAGAGGAAGTGTTACAATACGAAGTGCCTGATAGAGAGTAAAAGGAACTGACCATAATCTTTCCTGAGAAGACCGGCTTTCATCTATTATGATACTGTAAGGTTTTGCTACAGGGTATGGGTAGGTTTTTACAATTTCTCTCTTTAGCAAAAGATTCCCTCACTCTCTATTAAAAGCTTTTATCATTCTTCAAGGAGTAGTTTTATTATTTCTTCCTGTCTGAGAATTTTCCTGCTCGATCTTCAGGAGATAGCTAAATCAGAATAATAATCTGGATAAAAAAGTATAGGTTGTATATATTTTTGATTGTAAAACTATTTCTTCAGTAAAAATCTTTTTTTCTGAAGGTTTAACTTTGTTTTTTATTGAATTAATAAAAATTCTATTTGACAGAGGGAGGTCAGTAAAATGAGCCTTGAAGCAAAAGTCTGTCCTAACTGCGGTTCAAATGATATTAATGAGCAGTTAAAATGTATCTATTGTGGAAGTCAGCTTAGCTACTCTTCTAACGGTGTCCTGAGTCTGGCAGGTATAACAAGAGGCTGTGCCGGATGTGGATATCAGAACAGCCCCGGAACAAGATTCTGCGGAAAATGCGGTAAGTCCCTTGTCAGGGAATGTACAGTATGCCGTAAGGAACATCCGGTAGAACTGCTATTCTGTCCTCAGAAAGGTATAAATATAGATAAATACCCTCACTTTCAAGAACTTTTATCAAAAATTAAAGGGAAAGAATCTAATATGCTAAGGCTTTTTAATAACTATAAAGAAGTAAAAAGTAAATTAAATGAATTAACCCTTGCAAATTCAGAAGAAAGCAGAAGAAAAGAGATAATGTATTATCAAGATTCTGTTACAAATTCTAAAAAGAGAATCGCCGAAATTCAGAAAAAATACAAAAATGATTACAGGGTAAAGGAATGTCCTGTTGTGAAAAGCATATTTCTTCTCGTATCAGGTTCTGTAAGTTTTTTTATATCTGAAGTTTTTTGGATTTTATGTGGCAATAATTTTACCCCTGATTTGTGTGGAACAATAGGGGCTTTATTTGCTTTCTATGGTGTTTTTGCCTTTCTGGGCGGTATTGCTTTTTTAATAAAAACCATGCTTAATTTAAAGTTCTACCTTGAAGCAAGAAAAGAAAGAAATAATTCTATAAATTACGAAGGTAAAAATATAAATAAACAGGAAGAATCAATAAAGAGTATTGAACAGGATATCCGGTGCGGCCGTGAAAAATTTGCTACCAGGCCTCTGGAAGAGGAAATAGAGAAAATTATAGAGACGTTAAAGAAAGAAATGAAAGAATTTAATAGAGAAAAGGAAGAAGTTTATAAATCAGGAAAAGAAGCATGCTGTGAAAAAGAAATTTATTTTTCTATAAGCCAGGAATTAATCAACCTGGCCGGTAGATGAGGAAAATTAATTATCGTACCTTCGATAATTTTTTCAGCAGATTTATCTATATCGCCGTTGGTAATAGCTGTTATTACCCTCCAGATATTGGAAGTTTTTTACATACCTTTACCTGTTTTTGTCTGCTTTATGACAGATTTTTTATCCATAATAAATAGATTATTTTTTATAATTCTTATACCATTTGCCTTAAAAGTAGTAGTCTGCCTGCCCGGTGCTCCGGAGTTAGGTCGTCCACGAAGGGCAAAATATCACGTAGCACAAGTGTATTTAATTCAATTATAAACATTGCAGTTAGATTTTTCGGATGAGCACCAGGCAAATAGACTGTATGTGTTTATCACTCGGATTATACGTTCAAATTAAAGCGATTCCTTATTAAATACCAGCTATCCGATTTTTGGCGTAATTAATCAGATTGTTCAAAAATGATTCATAATTTGGTATAAGCCTTTTTAAATAGACCTGGGTATTTAGATTATTATAGTCTAATATTTTTTCCCACTCATTTAATTTTCCTGATTTCTCAATTTCTTCTATAATACCTGCGTTTACTATATTTTCTAAACGTTCAGCGTAATCACTAATAAGCACATCTAAGATTTCTGGATCTATTTCACTTAACTTCCCTTTACTTTGTAATTCTGAAACCCATTGTTTTGCAATCGACTTAAACATAATATATTCTCCTTCTAATTTAATTTTTTCTTAATTAATATAGAAATAATTTTGAGAAATATAAAACCACATATGAATCCGGAAAAGAAAATGAATTTTATTTGACTAAAACCACCTGTTATACCAAGTATACCTGTTATTATTGATAATATAATGCAGAGGTAGGATAGATTTCTTGTAACATCTACAAATAATGCAAGTTGTACCTTTGTATTGTCATTCATGTTATCACCTCCAATAATATTATTTTTTTGTTCATAAGCGGAATGTTCTGTTATACTTTTTATACTATATTTTAGCTCTCTCAGCTTATTTATTATCTCCCCCTGGTTTTAGCATCTATTTTACCTTCAACCATATTACCTTCTGAATCAATAGCTTTATAGAGAAATGTTGGCATAAATAATACACACCTTCTTTTCATTAAATATCACTGTACTGTCCCACTAAATTTAGTAGAAACAGGAATGACCATTCCATAATCAGGAATCTTATGGAGTTATGACCTCTTTTTATATTCATTTTCTTAATTTTTATCTGGGACGACAATATTAAAAGCTAATCCAAAGTATTTCACAATTTCTTCATGCTCAGGCTTCCATAAATGATTTTCAATAATCAACCTGAATATATCAGTAATAAAAGGTGATACCGAATCTCTTATTTCCCTGTTATTCACTACTATAAGAATTGTATTAATACTATCTGATGCAATATTAATAGCATACTCTCTATTGTTATGATCTCTAGAATATAATAAAATTAGAATTTGATAACAACTTAAAATGTCTGAATATACCCAAACGTCACCTTCCTGTAAAAGGCAATTCAAAATTTTTATGGCATTTTTAAAATTTTCTATTGCTTTTTCATGATAATTTAAATGAATAAAAATATTACCTTGATTCATATAGGTGAATGCCAGTTGGTTTTTCAATTCTCGTCGTCCTTCCTTTATCAACTTTTTCCAGATATCTATTGCATTCCCATACTCATTTACTACCTCTCTATAATTAGTTAAATCTCTAAACGTATTACCTAGATTTACATGAGTAGATGCCAACTGGCTTTCTAATTCTCGTCGCCCTTCTTTTATCAGTTTTTTCCAAATATCTATTGCACGATTAAATTCCTCTATTGCTTCTTCATGACGCTCTAAACCATTAAACGCTATACCTAAATTTCCATAAGCTGTTGCAAGATCATTTCCTATTTCTAATCTTCCACTCTCTACAAGACGTTTCCGGATCTCTATTACTCGCTTAAACTCTTTTATTGCCTCTTCATAACGGTTCAATTTACCAAGACTTATACCCAGATTATTATAGCCACTTGCCAGTGCATTTTCTAATTCCAGCCATCCTCTACCAATAAGAATTTCCCATGTTTTTATCGCATAATTACATGCAATTATTGACTCTTCGTAACGAGTCAGGCATTTAAGAGTTATCCCTAAATTATTATAAATTCTTGCCAGTATATCGCCTGTAATCAAAAAACCTTTATCTGTAAGATAATTTAACGTACTTATTGCAAGATTATATTCGGTTATTGCTTCATCATAACGATTCAAATTTTTTAATGTTATGCCTCGATTCATATAAACAGATGCCAGAGAATGTCCAATCATTAAATTCCCTTCAAACGAGCCTTTATAAATATCTATCGCTCGATTAAATATCAATAATGCATCTTCATATCTGGTTAATTTATCAAGGATTGAGCCAAGATTCATATAAGCATATGCAAGGTCATATTCAAAATTAAAATCCAATCTTCCAGAATTTACCAGATTACTATAAAACTCTACAGATATAGAACAAACTTTAAAAGCCTTCTCGTATTGGGCTTTTTTGCAATAATCTTCTCCCTTCCTCATATACTCTCCTGCTAGCTTCTCATCTATTAAAATACCACGAAGCAACCCTTCATCTCCACTCATCTTTGCATGATTAAGAAGTTCTTCCATAAGATATCTCTCAGAAGGGCTATGCCAGTTTACCTCTTTCCAGTTTTCTTTATATTTCTCAAGTATCTGAGAGGCAAGACTGAAATGTATATTTTTTAAATCATCTCTGTATTTCTCTTTTAAATACTCTTCAAAATCATTATGGGCAATATCATAGTAAGTCTCTTCTTTCCTATCTGATTTTAGAAACTCGGCGAAATCATACAGAGCAGGGATTACATTTTCTTCCCTGATATGGAGCATATCTCCTATCATTTCTGTTGTGAGGGGTTGTAACGAAGCAGTAAGGAGGAGAAGCACATCTAAATAATTTTTCTGTCCTACCTGAGAGAATTTTTCCATAACCAGTTTCATATAACCAGGATAGAGTTCTTTGTATGAAGGGATACGCTCTGTATCCTTTATAACAATTCCTTCATTTAAAATATTTTTAAAGTGATAGACATAAAGAAATTTTGACTTTGCTTTATTTATAATACTTTTTATATTCTCTTCTGTCTTTAAATCTTCTCTCAGGTTTTCTTCCAGATATTCTCTTAAAAGAGCCTGATATGAAGTATTTTGTTCAGGATTTAATGTGAAAGTATAAAAATCTTTCTGCTGTTTTAATTTCACTAAAGATTTTTGAACAAAAGAAGGCACCTCGAATCTGGAAGTAAAAATAACATAACAGTTTTCAGGAAGTTCAGCCGGGAAAATATCCGGGAGTGAAGGTTCTGCATTATAAGGTTCAGACATGTCATCAAGGCCGTCTATGGCTATGATTAATTTGTTAATATAATTTTCCCTTATAAGAGTTTCTGCCCATTTAGTAAAGTTCAGCCTGAGTTTTTCAGGATTCTTAGCAGATTCCAATTGTATCTGAACAGAAACCCTTCCTAATTTACTCTTTGCAGCTTCGTCTATATCCATAACAAACTGATGTAGATGGTCATGAAGTTTTCTCTTTATATAGAAAGAAAGAACCGTAGAATCGCTTATTTCCTTTTCAAGACCCTTTATAAAATGACTTTTTCCTATCCCTCCTTCGGAGATTAGATAGAAATAGCCACTTTTTAGAGTTAATACCTTTTTCAGTTCTTCATAAAGGAAAAGGGGAGGAATGAATTCCTTTTCGAAAGATCGTGAATAGAGTATATCATTAAGGGTTTTATTTATTTCAAAAGCTGTATAAGTAAATTTATAATCTTCAGGTATGAAGTTTTTCAGTTTTTTTATTTCAGGTTCATATACTTCTTTTCTGTCAAATTTATGACCTCTGAAGTAGTCAAGAAAATAACATTTCTCTTTTTTGTCGGAATCAAAAAGGAAGATGTCTTTCTGATTACATCCGGGAGCAGGGCATCTTTCAAATCTCATAAATGGATAAAGAGAAAGGGAGGATAATTCAATACCTATATATTCCTTTGTTACTTTATCATGTGCAGTATGTTCCGGTGTTAACAGAAAATTAATTCCTTTAATGATGGTTTTCTCTTTATCCTTAAGATTCATTTCCCAGTCTTTAAAGAAATTAAGTTCCTGTCTGAATACATAATCCAGAAAGATTAAATAGTCTCTTACATCCTGGAGATAACTGTTTTCATCAAGCCTTAAAGCTCCGTGGCCGAGTAATTCATTTCTCCATGTTATGAAAGGTTTTATCTTTACAGGCTTTTTCTTGTCTACAGAGGAAGATTTTCTATAATCAATTGTAAAATCGTTATGAAAGAAACGAAGAAAATCACTGAATTTATGTTTATTAATATCCAGATATGTTAATTTAGATAATTCCTGTCCCATATTTACCCAGTCTCCGAGAGATATTCCCAAGGGTTTTAGAAGAACAGGCGTTATTTTTTCTTTTTCTTCCTGTTTACTCAAAGTATTTGTGTAAAAATCCGAAAGTCCAACTGAAACTATTGTTTTTAAAGTTATCTCCACAAGGTCTTTTAACTGAAGCATGGCAGAAACAGGTTTCCCGGTTTTTAAGATCTCTTTAAGTCTATAGTATTCTCTTGCTATAGGAGTTGGAAATGTAATAAAAACTTCTTCGTAAAATACATAATTATCTGTTTCCTCAAGGATTAATATCTGTTTACACATATCACAGATAAAACTATTCATAGAAGCTCTTTTTTCTGATACAGGGTCCTGATAAAGAGCACAGTTTTTATTCTGACATATATAGGCCATAAAATCCCTTTCTTTCAGTATTTTCTTTATTAATTCTACCACATTTTCATATAATCTCTAATTTTTTAAACCAGTAATCCCATACAGGTTCAAGGGGAAGCTCACCAATCTCATCTCTTTCGTACCAGCCGATAGACTTTGTTTCATTTTCATTTTTTACTATTTCACCAGAAACTTCACCTTCAAAGAAATACCAGTAATGAAGGTCAGCTCCCTTACTGCACCAGTTCCAGTCTATTTCTTCTTCATAAAGTAATCTGTAATTTTTAAGAATTAACCCGCTTTCTTCCTTAACTTCCCTTACAAGGGCCTCTGTTTCATTTTCTCCTTCATCAATATGGCCGGCTATTCCTGCAAAGCCATAGGGGGGATTTGCTCTGTCTATAAGCAGGTATTTATTGTCTTTTCTTATAATAATACCAACTGAATAATGTATGGTCTGCCCTGTAGAAGATAGGCCAGACAGAGGTTTTGCCATTTTTATACACCACCTTCATATTAAGAAATTACTGTTGTATTGGAACAGTAAGGGCAGAATTTAAATGTTGATTTGATTGATTGGCCGCATTTTTTACAGGAAATTAGCTCTTCTTTATCACTTTTTCCTGAAGTTAACTCTTTTTTGGGATGATCTTTGTAGGTTATTTCCATATATTTTTCCATCAGTTTTTTTGTAACAGAAAGGCTGACTTTTTTACCTTCTTCATTATTAATACATTCCAGGACTCCTGATACGCCGGCAATTTTATTAATTCCCGATTTTTCTGCAAAATCACTCTGTAATTTTAATAAATAATAACAGAGATTATACTTATTTGCTGAAATATAATTATTATATTCGGAATTAAGAGAAGCCAGGCCCAGGCCTGTTATTCCTGCTGCTACCAATCCAATTATTTCTACAATCATTGAAACAGGAAGCAATGGAGTTATAGCTAGAAGCAGAAAGATAAAACAAATTATTCCGATAGTCTTTAATTGCTTCCACTTTTTCTTAATTTTTTCTTTAAGCACTGCAAGTTCATCAAAAAGTTTTTTGAAATTGGTCGGAAACTCTCCTGTTACGTTCCTGCCCTGTGATACTGCACATACTATATTTCTGTAAGGAATATCATCAACTTTATATTTAAAAACCCATACAGGACAATAAATTATAGAAGTTTTTTTACTTTCAATCCTGGAATTTACATTGTCCAGTTGTTCAACCAGTTTATTACATGCCTCTTTTATCTTCCTCTTAATCTGGCCTTCTCCCTCATCTTCCCAGGCTTTATCTGAAGTCATACCGGGAATTTCTAGAGCAAATCTCTGATCTAAATCATCACTGCTTAAAAGTGGATTTTTTTTATTGACAGGAGGAGGCATGAATGCTGAAATCTCGCTGTTTTTAAGAGCATTTGATTCAGCAAGAAAAGCAGTATGATTGCCGAAATACTGACCATTCTGAGGAATCCATTCACTGTAAGATTCGTTTTCATATTTTTCTGTTGATTTATTCCATACCTGCCTTGATTTACTGACAGAATTCTTTCCCATCCAGTTAGCAGTAACTGCACATTCAAAACAATAAACAGGAAACATAACCCCTCTGGGTTGTAATTTTGAGATTATACTTTCAGCCTGATCGTGGATAAATTTCTTTCCATTAATAGCCTTCATCAATTGTTTTTTTGCATCTTCTTCTGTTATATTTACAGGTAAAGTGAAACTGTCAGGTTCTAGAGAATTTGTCTGCCCTTCGAATTCGACTAAATAAGTAGAACCGCAGTATTCACAGTCTAAAGATTTCATAGAGAAATTTCTCTTAAGATTTGAGCCGCAGGTCTGACATTTAAGGCATATTAACTTCATAACAACTATCATTCCTTTCTCTTATGTCTCTTAATGGAAATAACTTAAATTTTTAAATTACCGCTAAAATTACTGCATGTTCCAGTTTTCCTGTCATAACAAATAATCTCCTTTATTTTTACTCTGTAAAATTCCTCTTAACCCATTCTATTTCATCATCTCTTGTATGTAAATTGCCTTTTTCTTTCTCTTCTTTGAGGTTTTTTAAGATTTTTCCCATAACCGGCCCTTCTTTATAGCCCATTATTTTCAGATCATTACCGGTAAGAAGAGGTTTAAATTTCTGTTCATTTATTTCGCTTACATCAATCCTTACGGCTCTGACAAAAAGATTTTTAAGCTTATCAATCCCTTCAGTCTGTGACTTCTCTCCTTTACTTGACATCAAATCTGCCAGAGACAGCACCATCAGTTCCGGCAAATTATATGAAGCCTGATTTACGAGACGTTTTAAAGCAGAATCTGTTACTTCCGGTATATGAAGCAGATCTAAAAATCTTTTATGCATTCCCGTAAGAGAAGAAATAAATTCTATATCAGGTAAATTAACTTCTTCATTCCAGTTCATAAATCCCGGCAGGATTGTTCTTACTATTTCCTCACCTTTAGTTTCATGGCCTGTAAATTTAACACTCCCCTTTTCTTCCGTTACTGTAAAAGGTTTCCCCGAGTCATGGAACAGTGCTGTCAGTAATAGCAGTTTCTGTCTCAGAGGAACCTGTAAAAATGATTTATATTCCTTTATGACTTCTTCCGGCAAAAAATCTTCCGGCCTTTCCAGGATATTTTTGACAGTGGCACAGACTGTAAGTGTATGTTCCCATGCATCAAGATGATGGTAACCTCCCTGGTAAAGATTTTTTAGATTTTTTAAAGGAGGGATTATTCTCAATATATATTCTTCTCTGTTAATATCCTTTACCCATATGGCCTTATCTCCTGTGTTATCAAGGATTAAATCTTCTTTAAGGATGTTCGCTATATTATCCAGAGCCGGAGGAAAAAGAAGGGAATTAATCCATTCGGCAGGTTCTTCATCTTCAGTTAAATATTTGCGGCTTTGAAGTTCCTGGAAAAGATTTTTTAATTTTTCTTCTGTTATATTCCTTATTTTTTCTGTGAGTATCCTGTTCTTTTTATCTTTTTCCATAGAAACAGGGAGAAGTCTTAAATTAAATAAAAGATTTACTTCCTGAATGGAACCTGTATTGAAGACTCTGGCACACAGAGTATTACGAAATTCTATTTCCCACAGCTTCAGTGAAGCAATCATATCTTCAGGGTTTATGAAACGTTCCTTTATATTATTCAATCTTTCTTTGAGCACTTGGATTATCCATGGGAAATTATTGAATCTTTTTATAATTTTTTTGATTTTTCCATGAAAATTTTCCGGAATATTAACCTCTTTTTTTATAATATCCTTAATTTTCTCTCCTTTTAAGGGAGGAATAGCCATAATTTTCATGGGCAACGCTCTGAACCTGTCAGGATGAGTTACTTCCTGCCTCATAATATATGGTATTTTCCTTGAAAAGATGAAGAAGTCAGGTTTTCTCACATTCTCAAAAAAGGATTTCATAAAATTATATTCAAGTGTTTTATGGTCGGCCAGAGGAAGTTCATGCATGTTATCAAATATGAAGAAGAAGCCTTCACGATTTAAACAGTCAAAGAGAGCCTTCCACTGGCTTTCTACTATTTCTACTTCCATGAGAATCTTGTTGTAATAGTAGTAATTTCCGCTGGCTGCTATAAATTTTGTCAGCAATACTATAAATTCTTCTATATCGGTATTTTTAGTAAAAGAAAAAGCAAATATACGATGTTCTTTTACATTATAGTCTTTCTTAATGGTTTTTATCATCTGTGCCGCTGCTTCAGTTTTTCCGCTCCCTGCAGGGCCTATAATGAGACGGACAGGATGTGTTTCATCGGATTTACTTACAAGTTCAGATATAAATTCTTCTCTGTAATTGTTTCTCTGAGCCTCAGGAATAGTATTTGTAAGGAATTTTTTATAATGAGGTCTGGCTAGGATAGATGGAAGATGTTTATCTTCGTCAAAAATTTCTATTGCCTTATCCAGGAGAGGATTATAGGCCTGTTCTTTATAATCAAAATCAAGATGAATATTTAGATTATGGCTTTCAAGATAGTCCCTCATATAATAGTAATGATATTTTACTTCATTTGCAGACATGATATAAAAATTTTCCGGCTCGAAATCATGTCTGGCAAAATCTTTAATCTCTTTTACAAGATCGTGAGAGAGCAATTTGTAAACAATTCTGTTATCCAGAAACCATGTTTTTTCTATGGATAAATGTTTTAGATAATGTTCTTTCTGATGTTTCAGGTAATTAATAAAGGTTCTTTTTTCTTCCAGTATTTTATTTAATATTTCTATGCTCTCCGGCATAACAGAAAGTTCTCTGAGATTTGCTATCTGAGCTTCCGTTTCTTCTATGAGGCGTCTGTTGTTGTCTAACTGTACACGGGAAAGCCATATGGAACCTGCTCTGGAATACTGGGTGTCAAAGGAATCCAGAAAACGCAGAATAGCAGGTATGATAACTATATTGACTTTTACTCCGTTAAAGGTTGCCCCCTGGGGATATCTGTCATTGAGTGATGGAATATCTTCGAATGGTTTTCCACCTTTTTCTTTAAGTATCCTGCCATCTGTTTCATGAATTACGGCTCTATTATGATGGTGAAGAGCCATTAGAGCAATGAGCTTTTTTTCTTCTTCATCAAGAGTGGGGAAGAGGTTTGCCGGATCTCCCTGCTGGTGATAGGACATTAAGAATTCATATGATAATAATCCATGCCTTTCTCTTATACTATGGAGATCATGGGCATTTTTTGTTTTAATATCTGCCATGCCGACATCATGAAGAAATATGCCTCCAATAAGAATGAAAAGTTCTTCTGCATTCAATGGAAGTTTATGGAAGTCTTCTTTTAAATTTTTTCCTTCATAAAGGGGAAGAAGTAAATCTGCTGCAAGGTTTATCATATTTGATATGTGAATAGTTCCATGATCTGCCATTTCTTTGTATCTGTTAAATTTATCTACATGCATGGAAATATAATTTTTCCAGAGTGGTACAAGGGCTGCCCTTATTTTATATCTTCTCTCAAGACGTTCTTCTGCTAGTCCTTTTTCTACTTCATACTTTGATAATCTATCTATTGTGTCTAAAATTTCCGAAAGGCCGGGATAATGTTCTAACATGGTATTCCTCCTTGCAAAATTATAGTTATTTAATAGAATATTCTATAATCTGAAATTATATTTCATATATTTTTTCTTCTTCAATTTTCTTCCACGCTTTTCTTCTGTTATCTGAGGCAAGAGAAAGATCAGGGTCTTTTTCTAATGCTTTATTATAAAACTTAACAGCTTCTTCATAATTTCCACTCCTGTAATATTCGTTCCCACTGTTGTTCAATTCAACTGCTTCCTTCTTTTCCTTTTTCTCCCATGCTTTTTTTCTGTTATCTGAGGCAAGAGAAAGATCAGGGTCTTTTTCTAATGCTTTATCATAAAATTTAACAGCTTCTTCATAATTTCCACTCCTGTAATATTCGTTCCCACTGTTGTTCAATTCAACTGCTTCCTTCTTTTCCTTTATAAGTTCTTTTCTATATTCTTCATTGTTTCTTATGTTTTTCTCTTCTTTAGAAGAGAGCATAACTAGATAAAAATATGCTTTTTCATGCATTATAGGTTTGCTTCTTGTATCTGAAGTTATAACCAGGTCAAGAGCTAAATGGCTTATTTTTTCAACATGTTTATCAGCAAGTTCACATGCTACATATGCATTTATATATGGCTCTTGATTAGAAACAGGTGGGTACATTATCAATGAACCCGGATATTCCCGAGAAAATTTCAGAGCGTCTTGTTGCTCAGTAAACATCCGGGAAACTATCATTTTACAATCTACATTTATATTCCCTGCATTGTCCTGTGAGAGTGATTTTGAGCAATATTTTTGAATTGCATAAGCATTACATACCAATAACCATTTCCCAAATTTCATATAATTATCCTCCTTTATTATAATCCACCTGTTTCACTCCTGACCTTTATATTTCAATTCTATTCCTGAAAAGACCAGAACAATCTTTATCAATTTTGTTGTTCCTGTAAACTTTTGAAGAGAAGTATCATCTTTATATTTTTCCAGTTGTTTCCTTGCTATCTGTATCTTCTCCTGTAATTTGCTTTCACTATAATCAGATAATTTTATATATTTTATCTCTATTAAATAGGAATATCCCATATCAGGGAAATTAAGTAAGTTAGGGAGTAAAAGTATATCGCAGAAACCTTTGTTCAACTCATATTCACTCTTTGTTATGTAATAATTAGTTACATTCAGGTAAGCCCGAAGAAATGTCTGGATTGACCTTTCTCCTTCTATATAGTCTCTTAAAGCTGTCTGGCTGTTCATCTCTACGGCAAGGTAGTCGAATAATTCTTCCCATTTTCCTCTGTATGCCATTGCTCTGAATAATTGAGATAGTTTATATAAATCTATATTGAATATCTTTGTATCTCTGTAACTTTCTCTTATGTATTCATAATATAACTGCCTTGTTACTTCATTTGGTATTCCCAAAAGGAGCATGCCTTCATATTGTCCTTTTATTGTAAGAAGTCCGAAATAATAGAGTAAGGAGATAAAATTATCATGGTCTATTACCTTATGGGCAGGAAAAGATGTGTTTATATTTGAGCTTATCTCCCCTTCTTCAAGGATGAGTTTTAACTTCTCAAAATTGCCGTTTATCCTTAACTTTCCTTCTAAGTCTGTTATTATCAGGTATCTGAGTTTCATATAATCTGTTCTTATGTTAAAATCCAGCATCTCTTCCGGCAATATTTTAAGATCCATATATGTGCTTATAAAATATAAAACCATATCAGAGTTATACATTCTCTGTTTTTCATGTTTTGAAAATAAATAATTATTATACCATTTCCTAATTATCTCTAAATTATCTTCAGAGAATTCATTTAACTCTTTTTTATAATATTCAATAATTCCTTTAACTTCTTCCTCTGTAAACCCAACCATCTCGTTAAAGGCAGGAAGGCTTGTTACATTATATCCTATATTAAACCCGCTTGTTACATCATCCAGTGTTACAGGTGATACTCCTGTGATGAAGATCTTCGATATGGCCGCTCCTATATCTGTAGTTCCTGCTTTTATGACATTAAAGAAATGTCTGTAAAACCCTTCTCCGTGGGTTATAGCTTTATACTGTTCCTGACCTTTTGAGGAGATTATCGTATTGGTGAAGTTATCATATTCGTCTATTAAAAGATAGATTTTGCCTCTACCCTCTATAAAACTTATAAGATATTTTAATATTTCAGAGGCATCGTTACAATTTTCTATAATCTCATACTTTTTTCCATCTTTATCATTTAAGTATGTTTCATATTTTTTTATAAATTTCAGAACTCCTAACTTTATTGTCAGATTAAAAGAATCCTCAACTTTATCAATATTGGCCTTTACTTCTGAGAAATTAAATTTTAAGATTAAATATGAATTTTTCTCCTCTGTTGGGTTATCGTATATGTAAGTCCCTTTGAATATCTCCTCAAAATGGTCTTTCTGAGATATGTCGTAATAACATTCCATTACGGAAAGCCATAGGGATTTGCCGAAGCGTCTGGGGCGGATAAAGAAGAGATACTTTGAACTGGCTTCTATTTTTTCTATAAACCTTGTTTTGTCTACATAATAGGAATTTTCTTTTCTTATTGCAATAAAATCAGTTTCTCCATAGGGGATTTTTCTGAGTTTGGTTTGTTTGTTCATATTTATTGCTCCTTTTATTTTTGTCTGAATCACGGATTGACACGGATTATTGGATTTCACGGATTTTCTGTATCATCTGTATAATACATTAATTTCTACTATTTCAATTTCCAGAGAATTTATCTACCTCAAATGATCTACGATAATCCTTTCAATAATATCCTTATATTTTAATTTTAGCCAATAATCCGTGCAATCTTTTAATCCTTTAATCTGTGATTCTGACAAATTATTAACATTTCAATTTCTCTGCCATCAATTCTTTAACCTTTTCTTCAAATTTCTCTTTAGCCATTTTTCCTTTCTGTACCTTACTTATCCAGGCATCTATTTCTGCTTTGTCATCTTCATCCTCAATCTGGTTTATCCACTCATCAATATTATCATAAGAATAACAAATATCTTCCTCCTCAAGCCAGTCAGATATTTCTATTACTTCATTTAATTTTTTAAGAATCTCTCTGGATTTTTTGTTTTCCTCCTTCATAAATCTCACATATGCGGCATAAAGCATAAGTACCTTTCCTATCAGCTCTTTGCTGTAACTTATGTCTTCCATTAAAGAGGGAATCCACTGAGGGATTAAGTCAGGATTTTCTGAGATTTTTTGAAGGAGGGCTTCATAACCTATTGTTTTAATTTCCTGGGATTTTATTTGGGTTTGTAGAAAATTTTTAATGGTGGGGAGGTTGTCTGGGGATGATTCATGAATGATGGATTTTATTGTTTCACATGCTATATCTCCTATTTGAATTAATAAAAATATTTCTAAGCTTTTTTTAATATTTCCTTGTTTTGCCAGTTCAGTGGAGATAGATTGAAAGGCTTTTAATTTATCCGATTTGTCTTGAATTTTCTCGGCCATTTCAATGGCTTGTTCAAAATTTCCCTGTTTTGCCAGCTCAGTGGAGATAGATTGTAAGGCTTTTGATTTATCCCATTCGTATTGAATTTTCTCGGCCATTTCAATGGCTTGTTCAAAATTTCCCTGTTTTGCCAGT
>CALARM010000264.1 GCA_937888925.1 uncultured Synergistia bacterium
TAATTGTTGTGTTACTATGGCTTTCAGTGATTCTGATAACATAGCACCTGTCTGACTGCTCTGTTCAGGAGGAAAAGAATCTATAATACGTTCAATAGTAGATGCACAGCTCAGGGTATTCATAGAGGACAACACCAGACATCCTGTTTCTGCTGCAACCATGGCAAGCTCTATTGTTTCAGGGTCCCGGAGCTCGCTTATAAGTATAACATCAGGATCTTCGGAAATAGAGGCTTTAAGAGCTCTTAAATAACTCTTTGTATGTAAATCAATCTGCCTCTGTCTTATTATGCTCTTTTTAGGTCTGTGAATAAATTCTATAGGATCTTCTATTGTTATTATATGGGCATATCTTTCACTGTTTATAAGATCCAGCATGGCATGGAGCGTAGTTGTCTTTCCACATCCTGAGCTGCCTGTAACAAGTACGAGTCCCTGTTCAAACCGTGGGAAAGCCGAAACTATTTCGGGCAGTCCCAGGTCTTTAATAGAAGGTATTTTATCAGGCATAATCTTCATAATTATGTTAAGACCTGTCCGGTGATAATAGGCATTCCCTCTGAAACGCCGGGTTTTTCTGTCATGATCGTTGAATTTATACATGAAATCTACATGCATATGTTCTTCAATTTCTTTTTTCTCTTCTTCAGACAGCATCTGAGCTATTAAAACATCTGACAGAACTTCTTTCAGAACAGGCATATCCATCGGTTGAAGTTCTCCCCAGAATCTGATATTTGGTTTTTCTCCTGTAGTAAGATGCAGTTCTGTTGCACCGAGAGCAATAACTTTTTTCAAACATTCATCAATAAAATCCAGTTTTACAGGTTTTTTTGCTTTTTTTTCTTCTACCTCTTCCTCTATATCCTGCTCCCCTGAAAACTGTATTATTAAAGATGAATCCGCAGGTTTTATATCAGCCACTTCAGGTGTCTGTTTAATAAGAGATTCTGCCCGGGAAATAATCATTTCCCTCTGTAAATCCATTAAATCCTCTGCAGGCTGAGACAGGGATTTTTCTCCGTATAATCTCTTCTCATCCGATTTACCCCTGATATTCAGATTGGATATAACCATGTTAAGATAGTTTAAAGAATTTTTACGTTCATCGCTATCTTCCGTAGCCCGGTTTAGTTTATTATCGAGAATTTCAAAAAACCTTTTATCTAAATCATCTAAATGTTCCATTATAAAAGGGATTAATGAATTTTCTTCTGTCCATATTAACCGGTCGAGTAAATCAAGATAGAAGTCATCCTTTTTTTTATGGCTCATATCTTCATTGCCCGGAGCTTCATTGCCCGGAGCTTCATTGCCCGGAGCTTCATTGCCGAAATCTTCTGACCGGTTTTCTTCATCTGCCGGTTTCTCTATGTATGTATTTGTTTCATACAGGTCCTCTTCTATCTCTTTCTCCGGCAAATTCTCCGGCAGATTGTCAAGTAAATCAAGATAAAAATTATTACCTTCTGATACAGACGATTTCCCTGTATCAGTTATTGTATCCGGATATCTTTCTTCTTTATATGATTTTTCATATGTCTGTTCTTGTTCCTGTACTATTTCTTTTTTCGGAGGTTTTTCCTTTTCTTTTATCTCTGACTGTTCAGCCAGTTTTTCTCGAATATGCAGATTGGATATAAGTAAATTAATATAGTTCAGCATACTTGCTTTTTTCGGGTTCTCTTCTTCTTGCCTCTTATAATCGAAGACTTCAAAGAATCTATGGTCGAACTTATGACTGTTTTTGTTTATACCAAGCATCAAGGGCATACCTTTTTTAGTCAGAAGATATTCAATCAGATCAATATAAAAACTATCACTGTCTGTGAGTTCGAATACTTCTTCCTGCTCCGATAATTCCGGAGTTTTTTCTTCTTCCTCTGTTGTATAATTATCGGATTTTTCTATCATTTCTTTCTCTAACCTGTCAGGCTCTTTTTTAGATAACATACCTGTTGTTTCTTCTCCTGCTTTATCTGTTTCTTCCATATCTTCCGCCTTTTTTTCCGGTGGCGAAGAATATTCTGAACCCTCTGCTTCTATCATTTCTTCCGGTGTTTCTTTTACCGGAGCATGTCGCTCATTTTCTTTATCTCCATCTTCAATCTTATAGACTGCTTTATCTGCTACTTCTTTTATTTTTTCTTCTTTTTTCTCCTGTACCTGTATTTTTTCTACAGTTTTTTCTTTGTTTTCTTCATCTTTTTTTATTATCTCATGAATTTCTTTCAGTTTTTCGAGAGCTTCCGGGTTATTTTGGGAAATACTTAAGACCCTGTTTAATATTTCTCTTGATTTTTCATATATCCCTTTATCTCTTGCATTATCTGCTGCTTTAAGGTAATTTGTTACGGCTTTTCTTGTTCTTCCATGTTTTTCCAGGACAGAAGCAGTCCATAGAAAAACTTCTACATTATCAGGTTCAATAATAGATAATTTTTTCAGACATGGCATAATGTAATCATATCTGCTCAATTCGAAATTTAATCGACTGAATTCCATTAAAGCTTCACGGTGGTTACCATCAATGTTTAAAATTTTCTGGTAACATTCAATGGTTTTATCGAAATCACCGGTATTTCTGTACAGTGAGGCCATAGACAGGAGGACAGGAATATCTTCTTTAAGAAATTTGATCTTTTCATATACTTCTGCGGCTTTTTCAACTTTGTTTTTATTTTTGAAATACTCCCATGCCTGGTTATAGGAAGTAATAGATTCCCCTATGAGACCTTTTTTATGAAGATCTTCTGCTTTTT
Organism: uncultured Synergistia bacterium; assembly: GCA_937888925.1. Next base: position 2,763 of record CALARM010000264.1, read on the forward strand.
CCAGTATATTTTCCACGTGAAAATCTTCATCCGATGTCGTGCTTTCCCCTTTATTCTCTTCTACACCATTATCTCTGCTCTTCATGACAGGTGAAACCATCCCTCTCTATTTGTCTTGATTTTTTATAAAGTACATTCATATAATTATAAACAATTTTTGAGAAAAATTCAAAAAAATATTATAAAAGTTATTTTTTTATAGAGACTTATAAATATAGTAGGGAATTTTTTTCTTTTGAAGAATTTTTTAATGAGACGCAATAATCTTACCGATTGATACTTATAAAGGAGAACATGTATGAAGGCACTTATTACGAGCGGAGGACGTGGCACAAGACTTCGCCCTATAACCCATACCAATAACAAACACCTTATACCTATTGCAAACAAGCCCATGCTCTTTTATGCTCTGGAAGCAGTCGCAGATGCAGGTATAAAAGAAGTAGGCGTAATAGTCGGAAGTGATACGAAAAATGAAATAATTTCTGCTCTCGGTAATGGCTCATTATGGGATATAAATATAACCTATATAGAGCAGGATGAACCGCGGGGACTTG
>CALARM010000265.1 GCA_937888925.1 uncultured Synergistia bacterium
ACCATATATTTCGGCTCAAAAGATAAACATCTTTATGCCATAAATCCTGACGGAAGCCTCAAGTGGAAATATTTTATAGGTAAAAGCATTACTTCTTCAAACTCTATAGATGATGACGGAACTATTTATATAGGTTCCTGGAACGAACATCTTTATGCTGTCGGTGCAGACGGCACTATTCATATAGGTTCTCTTGATTTTTCTCTTTATGCCATAAACCCTGACGGAACTCTTAAATGGAAATTTGGTACAGGAAATCTTGTAGAATCGTCTCCTGCCATAGGGAAAGACGGGACTATCTATGTTGGAAGCGGTAATCCCTATCTTTATGCTATTTCAAGAGACGGACAGTTAAAATGGAAATTCAGGACAGACAATTTTATTTCATCATCTCCTGCCATAGGAGAAGACGGTTCTATTTATGTAGGGAGCGGAGATTCCGCACTTTATGCCATAAATCCCGACGGAACCTTTCGATGGGGTGTGAGAACAGGAAAGGAAATAGTCTCGTCACCTGCCATAGGAAAAGATGGAAATATATATTTTGGTTCCTGTGATAATTATTTCTATTCCATAAACAGTGAAGGTATGCTCAGATGGAGTTTTAAAACTGGCGATTCTATAATCTCTTCCCCTGTGATTGACTCTGAAGGCTTTGTATATTTCGGTTCCTGGGACGGCTATCTTTATGCTTTAAGACCTGACGGACAATTACAATGGAAATTTAAAACAGGCGGTTCCGTAGATTCTTCGCCGAGTCTGGATTCGGACGGAACTATTTATGTAGGGTCAAGCGATAAATATGTTTATGCTATAGGGTAGGGGAACGTAATGGGTGATGCGTGATGCGTGATGCGTGCAGGTTATAATATTACCCGTTACGCATTACGCATTACGCGTCACGATTTTAATCTTTTGGCTTCATGAGAGGGAATAATATGACATCCCTTATGGAAGGCGAATTGGTAAACAACATAGCAAGTCTGTCTATGCCTACTCCCATACCTCCTGCAGGAGGCATGCCGTATTCAAGGGCTTCTACATAATCTTCGTCAAGCATCTGTGCTTCTAAATCCCCTGCGTCACGTTGCTTCATCTGTTCTAAAAATCTTTCTTTTTGATCGAAAGGATCGTTTAGCTCGGAAAAAGCATTGGCTACTTCAAAGTTAATTATAAACAGCTCAAATCTGTATGTGAGAGTGGGGTCGTCTTCTTTTTTCTTTGCAAGAGGTGACAGTTCAACGGGATAATCCAGGATAAATGTTGGCTGTATAAGCTGCGGTTCAACTGTAGCCTCAAATATTTTATCTATCAGATTTGCCACATTCAGTTCATTAACTTTTTCTATGCCGAATTCCTTTGCTTTACTTCTTGCAAAATTCAGATCTCTTAATTCCTTAAGACCTGTTCCTGCATATTTCTTTAACGCTTCATCCATTGTAAGACGTGTAAAAGGAGGTTTTAAATTTACTTTTTTACCGTCATATTCCAGTTCATATGTTCCGGTAGTATTTTCCGCTACCGATGCGATAATATCTTCTGCAAGGCACATCATACCTTCATAATCTGTATAGGCTTCATATACTTCAAGGGTGGTAAACTCGGGATTATGTTTTGTTGAAATCCCTTCATTCCTGTATATACGGCCTATTTCATATACTTTCTCCAGACCTCCAACAATTAATCTTTTGAGATGCAGTTCTGTTGCTATTCTCATATAAAGATCCATATCCAGAGTATTGTGATGTGTTATAAAAGGACGGGCATTTGCTCCCCCCGGGATGGTATTCATAGATGGTGTTTCGACTTCAAAGAAACCCTTCCTGTCAAGAAGTTCTCTTATGGATCTTACTATTTTTGTCCTTGTAATAAATGTCTTTCTTACATCTGGATTTACTATGAGATCAAGATATCTTTTTCTGTATCGAATTTCTGTATCTTTTAATCCATGCCATTTTTCAGGCAGAGGGTTAAGGCATTTTGCAAGAGGAATGAAATCTGTCACATATAAAGAAAGTTCACCTTTTTTTGTTTTAAAGATATTCCCTTCTACACCTACTAAATCTCCTATATCTACAAGTTTGAATATATCAAATTTTCCTTCTCTCAGATCATTTTTGCGAACATAGAGTTGTATTATATCGTCAAGATCCCTCAAGTCCGCAAAAATAACTTTCCCGTGACCTCTGACTGCCATAACCCTTCCGGCCAGTCTTACAGTTTCACTACTTTTTTCTTCTTCCGCAACTGAGCCATAGATTTTCCTCACTTCAGAGATGGAATGGCTTTTATTATATCTTTCACCATAGGGTTTTACATTCATCTCTTTCAGGCGGGCAAGCTTTTCCCGTCTGAATTGAACCTGATCTATAATCTGTTCTTCCATAACTATTTCTCCTTTTTCAGCATTTCAGCATTTCAGCATTTCGGCATTTCAGCATTTCAGCATTTTTTGCTAATCGGCTGACCGCTGATTTGCTGACCGCTGACCCGCTATCTGCTGACCACTGATCTGCTGATAGCTAAAAATCAATTCAAAATTTCCAGTATTTCGTATTCCAGATGTCCTGCAGGGGCCTCTACCTTTATCGTTTCACCTGCCCGTGAATCCATCAATTTTGTACCTACCAGTGATTCATTTGAAATCTTTCCGTTTCTCGGATCACATTCTGCAGGGCTTACTATTTTATAAGTTTCTATTTGTTCCTTTCCTTTTTCACGTATTTTTACTGTTGAACCAATACTTACTACACCCTGTGGTAGTTCACTTTCGTCAATTATAATAGCATTTTGCAGCATTTTTTCCAGATTCATTATTTCGCCTTCTACAAAGGCCTGTTCAAGTTTTGCATCTTCATATTCGGAGTTTTCTCCTATTTCACCGAATTCTTTTGCCTGTCTTATACGCTGTGCAACTTCAGGTCTCTGGACAGCTTTTAAATAATGAAGTCTTCTTTTAAGTTCTTCATAACCTTTTTTTGTAAGTTTTGTCTGGGTCTCTGCCATTTTTTTTACCTCCTGTTTAATTCGTGATGCGTGTTTTTATCGGTACCGGGCGAACACAGTGGTTCGCCCCTACTACTCACTTTTTTACTAAATATGCCACTAACTCTACGATTTTATAATTACCGCTGTAATCGGAGTTATAACTGCAATTTATTCTTATATATTTTACCGGTCTGGGGGGGAAATTGATATACTGCCAGCTGTACCATTGTCCATAACTTCTGTCAATAAGAAGTTCCCAGTCCTTTTTATTTACAGAAGTCTCTATTTTAAACTGATAATAACTGCTGGATAAATCCCAGAAGAGTATATCTATTTTATTTATAAGATAGCATTTGTCAAGTACTACTGTCATGGGTTCATTTAAAAGAGCATAGGTAAAACCGTAATAAGAAGAATAACTGGTAGATTGTCCGTCAAGCATTG
>CALARM010000266.1 GCA_937888925.1 uncultured Synergistia bacterium
CACTTATAGGTGCCACTACTATTGACGAATACAGGAAATATATAGAGAAAGATCCTGCCCTTGAGAGAAGGTTTCAGCCGGTACAGGTAAATGAACCGTTAGAATCTGATACTATTGAAATTCTGAAGGCTTTAAGGCCAAAATTTGAAGAACATCATAAGGTAAAAATATCAGACGAAGCAGTAGTTCAGGCGGTAAAACTGTCAGTTCGTTACCTGACAGAAAGGTTTCTCCCTGATAAAGCCATAGATATAATAGATGAAGCATGTTCAAGTGTAAAGGTTCAGCAGTATGTTTCTTTTATGCCGGGAAAGCTGAAATATAATGAAGCTACAGGTGAAGTGGAAGAAAGTGAGAAAAAATACCCCGGATCATCCGATATAACAAAAGATGTGTCACCTGAAGGAGGCAGGCCTGTTATAACAGAGAAAGAGGTTGCAAAAGTAATAGCTCTATGGACAGATATACCTATAGAGAATCTTACTACTGAAGAATCTGTGAGACTGGCAGAAATGGAAGACAGGATGAAAAGCAGAGTCAAGGGACAGGACAAAGCCATACATAAAGTATCACAGGTTGTGAAAATGGCCCGTCTTGGCCTTGCCAATCCGGGGCGCCCAAGAGGAGTGTTTTTATTCCTCGGTTCCACAGGTGTCGGAAAAACAGAACTTGCCAAAGCTCTGGCAGAGTTTCTCTTCGGAAGTGAAGATGAATTAATAAGACTTGATATGTCGGAATACAAGGAAAAACACTCGATATCCAAATTAATAGGTGCACCTGCCGGGTATGTAGGACATGAAGAAGAAGGACGTTTTACAAGGATGGTGAGAACGAAACCTTATTCTGTTGTACTTCTTGATGAAGTGGAAAAGGCTCACCCTGAAGTGTTTGACATTTTCCTTCAGGTTTTTGATGACGGCAGGCTTACAGATCAGAGAGGAAGAACAATAAATTTCTGTAACACCATAATTATAATGACATCCAACCTTGCTGTAGATTATGATGAAATTTTGAAAAAGGTTGAAGAAGAAAAACAGATGACCGATGGCTGGGCTATGGATGAGGATATGGTAGAAAGAGAAAAAATCTGTGACAGATTGCAGGAATATTTTCGTCCTGAATTCTTAAACCGCATCGATGAAATAGTCGTGTTCAATCCGCTCATAAAAGAGGTATTGCGTAATATTGCCGATGTAAATATAGCTTCTTTCCTGAAACGTCTCAAAGAGGAAAAATCTATAGATATGGAAATAGACGAAGAACTTGTAGAACTTATATTGAAATACGGATATAATCCCAGATACGGAGCAAGACCTCTTAAAAGAGCCGTTCAGAGATTCCTGATTAATACTTTTGCACAGAAGATGCTTGAAGAAGAATTTAAGGCGGGAGCAAAAGTTTATGCTACTGTTCAGGGCGAAAGGGTCATTTTCAGGAAAGAAGGACATATTTCAGATATACATGATGACCGGAACAAGGATGACCGGAATGATGATGAAGAGGATTTTCTTAACAAAACATGGGCTCCGGAAAAATAGAAAAGTGAAGAGTGAAGGGTGAAGAGTAAAGATTGAATAGTGAATAGTGGAGAGTAATAAACAGTAACTGATAACTGGTAACTGGTAACTGGTAACTGGTAACTGGTAACTGGTAACTGATAACTGATAACTGGTAACTGGTCACTGATAACTGGTAACTGATAACTGGTCACTGATAACTGCTCACCGGTCACTGATAATAATCGTAATGCGTAATGCGTAATGCGTAATGCGTAAGTCTGTGAATTACTTACGCGTCACGCGTCACGCGTCACGCGTCACGCTTTACGAGGTAAAAACTATGAAAGTTACATTACAGATAATTAACAGTCCCGATGACGGGAAGGAATTTCAGTTAAGTAAAAGGGAAAATTATATCGGCCGTGTAAGCGGTAATGAAATAATTATTCCCTATGATAATCAAATTTCACGACGTCATTCAAAGGTTGAATTGAAAAATCAGGAAGTATGGCTTGAAGATATGGATAGCAGAAACGGCACTTTTGTAAACAATGAAAGACTTGAAGAGCCATATTTACTCAGTCCCCAGGAGATATTCAGGGTTGGCAAAACCTATCTACAGGTAATTATTACATAAACCGGAGGGGTGTAAAATGATCAGTGCAACAATCGGTAGATATAAAATAGTGGAAGAACTTGGCCGTGGCGGTATGGGTATTGTTTATAAAGGAGATGATCCTGTTCTCGGAAGAGCAGTGGCAATAAAAATTCTTCCTCCTCATTTTGTAGAAAATCAGGAAAGCAGGGAAAGATTTGTAAGAGAAGCTCAGACAGGAGCAAAGCTTAATCATCCGAGTATAAGAGGTATTTATGATATAAGTGAACATGAAGGCATATTTTATATAGTACTTGAATATGTTTCAGGTATTGGCCTTGATGAGCTTATGAAAAAGAAAAAAGCCTTTAATGTAGAAGAAGCTCTGGAAATATTCATACCCGTCTGTGAAGCACTGGAATATGCCCATCAACATGGAATAATTCACAGAGATGTTAAACCTGCCAATGTAATGTACAGTGATAAAAAAGAAGTAAAAGTGGCAGATTTCGGTCTTGCGTGGATTGAAACAGAACAATCACTTACCCAGCCTGGAGCAGTTATGGGAACGTTCGGGTATTTTTCTCCCGAACAGGCAAGAGGTGAGAAGGTAGACAGGAGAACAGATATATATTCTCTCGGCGTCATGCTGTATGAGATGATGACAGGAAGGCTTCCCTTTGAAGCAAAAAATCCTGCTTCTTTAATTCAGCAGCACCTTACCGTAGCACCGCCTCAGCCTTCTTCTGTTAATCCCGATATTCCTTCTTTTGTTGATGAAGCTATATTGAAAGCTCTCAGGAAAGACCCGAATACAAGATATCAGACTGTTCAGGAATTTTTAAATGATATTGCAGGAGACAGGATTGTAAAAAAACAGGAGGAACAGAAAACAGCATCTCCTACGGAAGCAGCCCTCCATAATATACTTGGAAATAATTATTATAAACAGGGTAAACTTGATCTGGCCATACTTGAATGGGAAAAAGCAACACAGCTTGATCCTTACAATGCTCTTACTCATAACAATCTTGGCACAGCCTATGATGGTATTGGTAATCTTGACCTGGCAGTAAGGGAATATAATTATGCAGTAGAATTAAATCCCAATAATTTTGTAGCCCATTATAATCTTGGTTCTGCTTATTACAGAAAAGGTGATGTAGATTCTGCAGTAGAGGAATATAAGAAAACAACCCTTCTGAATGCAAAATTTGCTCCCGCTTATTATAATCTTGGCAATGGTTTTTATAAGCAGGGAAAGATGGAACTCGCTGTTGAACACTGGCAGAAAGCTCTCCAGCTTAATCCCGAATTTGCAGAAGTTTTATATAACCTGGGTAATGCTTACGCAAAAATGGGCAAAAAACAGGAAGCACTTGAAAGCTGGGAAAAAGCAATAGCCCTGGATCCGGAATTTGCTGTGGCCCATTACAATATAGGAACACTCCATATGGATAATAATAATATGGAACTTGCTACTGCTTCCTGGGAAAAATCTCTTGAATTAAATCCTAATTTTGCAGAAGCCAGATATAATATCGGTAACCTTTATTTTCAGCAGGGTAATATGGAAAAAGCTGTTGAAGAATGGAATAAAGCCATTGAATTAAAGCAGGATTACTGGGAAGCTCATTACAATCTCGGTAATGTTTATTACCAGAAACAGGACATTGACCTTGCTGTGGCATCATGGCAGAAAACAGTTGCCTATAATGATAAATACTGGCAGGCTCATTATAATCTCGGTAATGTCTACTTTTTTGAACAGGAACAGATAGATCCTGCCATTGTATCATGGCAGAAGGTTACTACGCTCCATCCTGACTACTGGCAGGCCTATTATAATCTCGGTGAAGCTTATTTCAAACAGGATAAGCTGGAACTTACTGTCATGGAATGGGAGAAAGTTGTATCTATTGATCCCAAACACTGGCAGGCCCAGCATAACCTGGGTAGTGTTTATTTTAAAATGGGGAAACTGGAAAAAGCCATAGCCCAGTGGACAAAATCTCTAGCCCTGATGATATTTAATTTTTAGTTTTTCACCTGTCGGTTTTTCAGCTATCAGCTTTTTGTCTGTTTCTTTTTACTTGATAATAAAAATTAACAAATTTTTAACATAATCTTATTTACTTTAACGGTATTTGCTGGTAATCTATAATTGAATATAAATAATTCGTAATAACCCTCGCGTTACGCTTACCCGTTACGCGTCACGAATATAAGGAGGATACTCATGTTCGGAGGATATATTTCTCAGGGAGTGCTTCAGAGTAATCAACAGAAAACTGTTCAATCATTACCCAATAGAGTTGGTAATATTGAAAAAACTCCTAAAGATTCAGTTCAGTTTTCATCAACAGACAGCAGTGATATGATATTTAATGTGAAGAAGTTTGGCTTTATGGAGGGAACTAATAAACTTCCGGCGGAAACATTGCCGAAATCTTCATCTTCCGGAATTACTATAAGTTCCGAAGAAGTCCATGTAAATGAAACTGTAAAAGTCGGACTTTCCTGTGACAGAGAAGAAGGGTTAACTCCTTATTTCCTGTGCGGTCATAGTGAATTACCTGCTGCAGAAGGAGCAATACTTACTGCCAGGACTATAATTGAACATGACCTTGTAGAAAAAGGTAAAGATAACTATAACACATTAAAACCATGTCCTGCAAGTTCAAAAATTGTTTCTGCTGTTCATGGTTTCGATAGCACGTTATCAGATATTGTTGTTAAAAATAATCCGATTTTACTGGAATTTTAGTTTGTAACCAGGATAAGCTGTAAGATAAAAAAATAGTCGTCAGGCTATTTTTTTATCTTACAGCTCCGGAAAAACCATCTATTTTATAATTTTTTCCAGCTTATCCCTGAGAGATGTCTGTTCATCTGTTAGATTTTCTTTTTCTTTCAGTTCATTATATTTATTATTTAATATTTCCTCCAAGGATTTAGATTTTTCTTTAGAGAAATATTCTTTACCTTCTTCTATCTTACCGATTTTCAGACAGAGAATAATCATTTTCGCATACATATCGATGTTCAGTTCATTAAAAGATTTCCTCTGACTTTTTTTCTTTATCTTATCTTTCATTTCTTCAAAGATTTTTATGGAAGATTTATAATGATTGTAAGCTTTATTTAAATCTTTCAGGTTATCTTCATAGAGAAGTCCGAGATTGTAATTCCAGATTTTTTCTTTACTTACATCTTTTATTTCTCTACTCATTTCTATTGCCTGTTTATAATATTCTATTGCTTCATCTATTTCTCCGAGTTTATAATAGGTATTGCCCAGGTTTCCAAGGGTTGAACTGGCCTGTCTTCTATCTTTTATTTCTTTACTTATATTAAGTGAATCAAGATAATAATCTATAGCTTCTTCGAGATCGCCTGATTCACTGTAAGCATTTGCAATATTTCCCAGCCTGTTTCCTTCCCCTCTCTTATCTTTTATTTCTTTACTGATTTCAAGAGCCTGATTGTAGTATTCAATGGCTTCTTCCATATCACCCATTTTATAATAAGCATTCCCAAGATTTCCGAGAGCAGTGCCTGCCTGCCTTATATCTTTTACTTCCTTGCTTATATCAAGAGCGGAAAGATAACAATCAATAGCTTCTTCCAGTTCTCCGAATTCTATATAGGCATTACCCAGGTTGCCCATTCTGTTACCTTCTCCGCTTCTATCTCCTATTTCTCTGCTTATGGCAAGTGCTTCATTATAGTAAGATATAGCTGTTTCCATATCTCCGAGTCTGTAATAAGCATTGCCAAGATTCCCGACAGAAGCTCCTATCTGTTTTCTGTCTCCTATTTGCTTGCAGTAATCGAGGCCTTTATTATAATAATTTATGGCTTCACCTATTTCGCCGAGCCTGTAATAGGCATTGCCTATATTTCCGAGAGCAATTCCTTTTGATTGTTTATCATCAATTTTTTCCAGCAGAGCAAGAGTTTCTTCTGATTGTTTTATAGCTTCTTCATACATACCCATAATATTTTTTGTAGTACCGAGAGTTAGACCACATTCTGCTATTAATTTTTCATCTCCCAGTTTATTTGCCAGATCATACAATAATGTCGCGAGTGTATGAGATTTTGGAGGAACCTGTATTTTAAGCCTGTTGCAGAGGTTATTGATCTGACTTATTGTATCTGTTTCAGCCAGATCCAGAATTTCCTGCGTAATAATTTTCTTTCTGGCCTTTGGAAGAGAAAGTTTTTCTTCCATTACACAATCAACTATTTTCATAAGAGCATCTACAAGCTCACCTTTTTCTATTGCATCGTCAATTTCCAGTAAACTTTCTTCTTCCTCTTCTTCCTGTGCTTCTTCCTCTTCTTCCTCGCCTTCCTCTTCTTCTTCCTGTGTTTCTTCTTCCTCTTCTTCCACTTCTTCGTCAGCAGGAATTTCTTCTTCGGTTTTACTGATGTTCTGCCTTATCTGAAGATTATCCATAACCCTGTTGAGATAGGATAGAGACCCTGCCAGTTTTTGATTCCCCTGTTCTGCCGCATCTTTAATTTGATTGTCCAGTATGGCAAAGAAGTTCTCGTCAAAACTATTCCTGTTATTCTGTATTGCAGTAATCAAAGCACCTATACCTTTACATTTTTGAAGTTCCTGTATTAAATCAAGATATTCCTTGTCTTTTTTACTCGACATATGTATTCTCCTTTATCACCTTATACCATATTAAAATTACATTACTTTTATTCGTGCAACATTAATAACAATCCTGCTAGATTTATAAATTATGATATGTTGTTTTCTAAAAACTCTTGTCAAACTTCAGGAGTTATGTTATAGTATATTCGTATTATTAATTCTTTAACTCTATAAAAGAGTGGGAAGGCCCACTCTTTCATAGTTTTTATCATAATAGTAAGAAATTGTAAATTTAGACTTTATTGAATTTCCAGGGAATTTACCCGGAAAGGCTGAACAGTGAAAGGGAAAGAAATTTGTATTGAACTGGAAAATTTATTATCTCCTGTTATTTCATCTATGGGATATGAACTGGTCTATGTGTATTATTTGAAAGAGAATAAAAACTGGATAGTCCGTATTGCAATAGATAAAGATGGTGGTGTGTCCCTGAATGATTGTGAACATGTCAGTAAAGTCATAGACAGCAGACTGGATGAAATAGATTTAATAAAAACTTCTTATTTACTGGAAGTTTGTTCTCCCGGGTTAGACAGACCTCTTATAAAAGAGAGAGATTTTGTCAGGTTTCAGGGCAGAAAGATTAAGGTTAAAACAAAAGAACCCCTGGAAAATAGAAAAAATTTCACAGGAGTACTGAAAGAATTTAGAGAAGGTACTGTGACCTTAATTGATGGGGAAGAGATATTTCATATATCCCTGGAGAAAATACAGAAGGCTAACTTGATTACGGAAATCGATTTTTGAAACAGTCAACAGACCTGAAGTCAGGCTGAATGACTGCTGCACTCTTATTATACAGAGAGGAGGATCCCTGGGAATTTGAAAACCAGGAGGTAAAGTTTGAGCAACGAATTAATTAAAGCCTTAGAACAAATAGAAAAAGAGAAGGGTATTTCCAAATTGGTACTTTTAGAAGCAATTAAAGATGCTTTAAGTTCCGCTTTGAAGAGGAATTTTGGAAATAGTCAAAATTTTACCATAGACATTGATCAACATACGGGGCAGGTAAGAGTTCTGGCCAGAAAAAAAGTTGTGACTAAAGTGACAGACCCTCATTCTGAAGTGATTCACAGGGTTGCCAGGGAAACCAGCCCTGATTGTCAGCCAGGTGATATGATAGAGGTTGAGATTACCCCGTCAAATGTAGGAAGAATAGCTGCTCAGACTGCAAAACAGGTTATTGTACAGCGCATAAGAGAAGCAGAGAGAGAGCTTTTATTTAAAGAATTTGCCGACAGGAAAGGTGATATAGTAACAGGTGTAATTCAGAGAATAGAACAGAATAAGGTTTATATAGATCTTGCCAAAATTGAAGGTGTAATTCCTCAATCTGAGCAGGTGTCAATAGAAAAATACCGTCCCGGGGACAGAATAAAGGTTTATATCCTGGATGTTAAAGTGACGAGCAAAGGCCCGCAGGTCATATTATCCCGTACACATCCCGGTTTTTTAAATCGTTTATTTGAAATGGAAGTCCCTGAAATATATGAACATATAGTTGAGATAAAAAGTACAGCCAGAGAGCCGGGATATCGTTCCAAAATAGCTGTTCACTCAAGTAACAGTGATGTTGATGCAGTAGGTTCCTGTGTCGGCAGCAGAGGTTCAAGGGTTCTCTCTGTTGTTCAGGAATTGAAAGGTGAAAAAATAGATATAGTTTTATGGGATAAAGATCCTGTTGTTTTTATAGCCAATGCATTGAATCCTGCCAAGGTACTATCTGTCGAACTCAGAGAAGAAGAGAGTTTTGCTCTTGTTGTAGTTCCTGATAACCAATTGTCTCTTGCTATTGGTAAAGAAGGACAAAATGCAAGACTTGCTGCAAAACTTACCGGATGGAAAATAGATATAAAAAATAAAAG
>CALARM010000267.1 GCA_937888925.1 uncultured Synergistia bacterium
CTCTTAAATCCTTTGTAGTTCCCAGGGTTTTTATAACACCTTTTTTGTTCTTCCCTTTTTTGTTCAATTCTTTAATCATTTCCTGTATCTGATCCTTCATAGATGCACCACAGTTAGAACATATTTCCCTGTTTACGGATTCTTGATTACACTTTAAACACTTCATAAATAACCCTCCTCCAACTCATATAAAATAATAGAAAGAGCCACAGCACCTGCCGTCTCTGTTCTCAGTATTCTTTTTCCCAGTGATACAGTCTGAAGGTTATGCGACATGGCAAGGGAAATCTCTTCTTCTGTAAAATCACCTTCAGGTCCTATAAATATAAAAATTTTTTTACTTTTTTTACCTTTTTCTCTTAAAATCTTTTTTAGAGACACAGAACTCCGAGAAAATAAAAGACCAGTATCTCCGGGTTTTATGAGAGATAGAGCGTCGTTGAATGTGACAGGTTCTTTTATCTCTGCTATGGTCATTCTTCCTGACTGCTGAGTGGCAGATTTTGCAATTTTTCTCCATCTTTCAAGTTTTTGAGGACTTATTGAGGTAATACTTCTGGAAGTTATAAGAGGTTGTATCTCTTTTACTCCTATTTCGGTAGCTTTTTCCACTATAAAATCCATCTTCTGCCCCTTCGGAAGAGACTGACAGAGGATTATATATGGCACTGGCTCCATATCAGGATAGAATATGTTAATTATTTTTCCTGTAACCATGTCGGATTTTACTTCCTCTGCTTCTACAGTATATTCCTTACCTGAACCGTCGAAGATGTTAAACACATCTCCTTTTCTGCAGCGGAGGACACTTATGAGGTGTTTTAGATTCTGTCCGTCAATGACAGCATGGCCGTCTTTTATATATTCTTCTGTTATGTAAAATCTCGGTATGCTCATGGATAAAATATAACATATAAATCATATCTCTTCAAGGAACAGACTAATTTCTGTCTCTATTTATTTTTATGGGTAATTACGACGGAGATAAAACATATAATGACCTGGAAGAAAAGATTAATGCAGGTCTGAAATTAACTACACATGACAAATTAAATCTCATATTTCTTCCTCTTATGAAAAATTCTATAGATAAATCTCAAAGGGCTATAAATGCTATAGAATTAGCTCAGAAAGTGGAAGATAAAAATGAACAGATCTTTTTAATAGGCTGCCTGGTAGGTATATCAGACAAATTTATTGATGAAGAATATGTAAGGAAAATGATGGAGGTGTTACGTATGACAAGGGTTATGCAGGCTTTATATAAAGAATTCAAGGAAGAAGGAAAAATGGAAGGAAAAATGGAAGGGAAAATGGAAACTGCCAGGAAGATGCTTGAAGATAAAGTAGATATTAATTTAATTGTAAAATATACAGGCCTCATGATAGAAGAAATTAAAGAATTGATGAAAAAAGACCGGGATTAAGAGGATTACCTGCTGTCTTACTCACGGATTAATCTGATTAAGTCGTGAGTAAGATAATTACCCTTTTAAATGTCAGATTTTTCACTATTCACCACTCACTACTCACCAATAAAATCATTCTGATTTCTGACTTTTTATATTGGAATTACGCTAATTTCAAAAATCGTTCAAATATGATATAATAAATTTATGGAACACAGAGAAAAGAATATTCAGTGGCATAGTTATTTTGCTCAGGTAATGGAAAAGGTATGCACAAAACTTGACTTCCTTGTTGAAAGAGAACAGGAAGTGGGCAAAATGCCGCTTAAAATTGATTTTATTGTTATTAAGAAAAAGGATATTCTCTATAAGGCTCTGGATATTCCTTACAGCTATTTCAGTGATTTTAATATTATAGAATTTAAATCCAGAACAGACAAGTTTGACTGGCATGACCTTTATCAATTAGAGGTCTACGGCAGACTCTACGGCATATTGAAAAAAATTGACAGGAGAAATAAAATTGCTCTCTGGTCTGTGGCAAGTCATTTTACCGATAAATACAGAGACAGTCTACTGGAGTGCAATGTAAATACTGAAGAAATAGACAGAGGATTTTTTTAAAGGAAAAATCTCAGGGTTTAATTATTATGAAATGAATCTCACCGATTTACCTTTTAAAAAAGAGTTTTATCCTTTTCATATCTTCAGTAAGAATAAGAAAAATATAAAAAGTCTTATAGAAATTTCTATAGATAATCCAGGGGAAACAGAAGCATATAAAAAAGAAATAATGTATCTCCACAGTAAATTTTACAGGGAGGTGTTATTTATGAAATTATTAAACCCTCTTGAAGCAGGGTGTGACGAGGAAGGACTGAAGGAATTATTCTTTGAAGAACCTCTCGGAAGTATCTTTTTTACTAAATGGGTAGATGAAATTATCGAGAAAGTAGGAGAAGACACCTTTATTAATAAACTCGGGAAAGATAAGATTATTAATAAACTCGGAGAAGATGAAGTAACTAAAATACTTCTGAAAAAACTGGGGAAAAAGAAACTTCAGGAATTACTTGATACACTTGAAGATGTCTGAATCACGACTTAATCGGATTAATGGATGACATGGATTAAGGGAAACGTAAATCCGTGTCATCCGTGATTTAGACTATTTTGTCCTGAAAAGGCGGAAACCAAGGACGTTGTATCTGCCGTACGGCGTGGCGTAGCCCCGATTCCCCGACCGACAGCGATCAAGCGCGTGGTTCCAGCTACCGCCGCGATGAACTCGGTTCAAGCCTGTAGAAGGGCCTGTAGGATTTGTACCAGGGCTTATACTATAATAATTATTATCATTCCAATCACTGCACCATTCCAGAATGTTTCCACTCATATCGTAAAGACCAAAAGAATTAGGGCTCTTTCCTCCTATATTATGATGATTTCCATCTGAATTAGTAGTATACCACGAATAATTACCAATATTCGGAGGATCGGGAGGATAGGGATCTCCCCAGTAATATTCTGCAGTAGAACCACCACGGCACGCATATTCCCACTCTGCTTCCGTAGGAAGACGATAACCTTTTAATGTGCGCCACACTGATGGATCATTCCCTCTATTATTTATTGGCCCGTAACAGGGTGTATATCCATGCTGACTGCTTAACCAGTTACAATAAGCTACTGCTCCACACCAGGTTATATATACTACAGGACGATTTTCATAGCCGGGAACTACGGTAAATGTACCAGGATTTGGCCCACCTGTTATTCCATTCCATTGATTTGCTGTTAAATCTATCCACTCAACCCCACCCTCTGTCTGATTACCCTGAGAATTTAAAAATACAACATAATCTGAATTTGTAACTTCATACTTTCCGGTATAAAAGGAACTCACAGTTACTGAATGAATAGGACTTTCGTATGGATTAACAGTGCTTCCCATATTAAAAGTTCCATTGGGGATTAATACCATACCAACAGGGTCTCCCACAATCACCTCATATGTTCCAGTTCCTTTATAGAAGTACACCGTCTCTGTAGTATTCTCTCCGCGCACTGTTACCTCTATACGATATTTCCCTTCAGGAAGACTTACAGTTCCTGCAATTGACGTATTTCCCCATGAAGTGATAGCAGATACCGTATAAATAGTTCCCCATGGATTGTTCGGATCACTTTCATTAACCTGGATAAACTTCACAGAACCGTTTACACTGGTCTGAGAAGTGCCGAAATTTGTTCCTGTAAGGGTAAAACTCAAAGGAGTATTTCCGTTTGTGGAATCCTTATCAGGTGTTACAGATGTAATAGTGGGTAGTCCATATACAAGGACCCTTCCCGGCGCACCGAAACCTGAATCATATGTAAAGGTTCCCTGTGTATTGAATAACTGATTGACAGATTGATATACCTCTGCCGTTACAGGCTGTGTTATATGGGCAGCTTTCCCTATGGGGCCTATCGTTACTGCACCGCTGTTCATAGTTACAGTTCTATCGCTTACATAATCCTGATCCACATGAGAAAATTATTGAATTTTAATATCTGCCATGATAAGATAATAAATGAGGTAATGTTTATGGAAGATATAGAAAAGACGATTACCAGGATAGGGTCTACCGGTGAGATATAAAACAGTGATAGAAATTGTAAATTAGAATGGATGATCTTATATGGATACGGGAAAAGAAACAAGAAAATATGTATATCAGCTAGTGAATGTAATACCTGATAGAGAATTACCTCTGGCTCAGAGATTTCTGGAGTTTTTAATAGAAAAATCTATCTGTAAAGAAAATAAAGATGAAAATTCTATTGAAAATAAATATTCAGTCAGAGCAAAAGATTTTCTTGGTAAATTTGCTCATCTTCCCGGTGGAAGTGAAGAATTTATGAAAGAAAAACATGAGGAAAATGAAAGAGAAGAAAGAAAATTCCAGGAGCGTCTCTTATGAATTATGTTGTAGATTCCAGTGCTTTAATAGCACTTTTATGGAATGAACAGGGAGGAGTAACTGTATCGGATATTATTGATAACAGGGATAATTCATGTTTTATTCATGTTGTAAATCTCTGTGAAGTTTATTATGATCTCATAAGAAGAACAGGTAAGTCAGAGGCAGAGAAAAGTGTAGAAAGTTTATCCTCTATAATTACTGTACGAGACGATATTGATAAAGAATTTTGGAAACAAATAGGAGATTACAAAGCGGAAATCAAAAGAATATCTCTTGCAGATTTTTTTTGTATGGTTTTAGCAAAGAGATTAAATTCAATTCTTATTACGGCAGATCATCATGAGTTTGATACAATTTATACTACAGGAATAGTTTCTGTGAAATTCATCAGATAAATAAGTAGTTATTCTTTTCCATCTGAAATAATTATTTCTCGATTAATTATGAGTATATTCAATAATAGAGAACAACTGGACATATGATAAATATATTTATTTTTCACTATTTCTGTGTTATAGTATTTTTTATTAAATGGTTAAGAAGTAAAAAAAGAATTGAATAAAGAATTACAGGGAGACTCTGGTCTGTAGATAAGGGGTGATTTGAATATATGGATAAATTTCAAAGAATGAGTGATACAGACATACAAATTAATGGTATAGAAGCACTAAATAAAGCTTCAGGAGTTTCTCAGACTCTTAAGTTTTTAGCTATGCTCTCCAAACAACCAGCTGATTATATTCAAATATCAAATCGACTTTATGAAGGACAAACTATAGAAGAAATATTTTAACGAGCTAAAGTTAACTGGGATAAATAATGGAACAATTTAAATCCTGTTAATCCATTAATCCTGCGCATCCCGGTTCAGACAATTTAAAGGGAGGCAACACATTGGACGAAAAAGATCTTATTATAGAAGACCTGAAAGAAAAGATAAAAGACCTTGAAGAAACAAAAGAACAATTAAAATACAGAAGCAGAATAGAAGAACTTGCCACAACCATATCCGCGAGATTTATAAACCTTCCTGTTGAAAAGATAGATGAAAATATATACCTCTCTTTAAAAGAAGTAGGCGAATTTGCCGGAATCGAAGCCTGCGGTATTGTCCTCTGGGGAGATGATCTGATTGTTACAGAAGCTTATGGATGGATTAAACCGGAAAGTGGTATTTTCACAGAAGACAGGGTTAAAAAAATTATAGGATTAAATATGGGAATATACTCCTGGTCAATAGAAAAATATAAAAAATTTGAATATACCTATGTTCCTGCTTTAGACAGCCTTCCTCCCGAAGCTTCTCTGGAAAAAGCCATATGGCAGAAGATTGGTGTAAAATCTCTGCTCAGTCTGCCTCTCTATGCAAATAATAAATTAATAGGTCATATGTCCTTTGATTCTCATAATGAAGAAAAAAACTGGTCTGAAGAAGACAGGAAAATAATAAAACTCATATGTGAAACTCTATCTAACGTATTTGACAGAAAACGCATAGAAGGAGAACTCCGTCTGGCGAAAGAACATGCAGAATCCGCCTCCCGTGCCAAGAGTGAATTCCTTGCGAATATGAGCCATGAAATAAGGACTCCCCTTAATGGTGTCATAGGCATGACAGGACTTCTTCTGGATACTAAATTAACGCCCGAACAGAAAAGATATGCCTCTATTGCCCGACTTTCTGCCCATTCGCTCCTGAATGTCATAAATGACATACTGGATTTCTCCAAAATAGAAGCAGGGAAACTGGAATTTGACTCGATAGATTTCAACCTTCAGCAGACGGTGGAAGAAATCCTTGATACAATGGCCCTTTCTGCCTACGAGAAAGGACTTGTTTTTGCGTGCCATATAGACGAAAATACTCCTTTATTCCTCAAAGGAGACCCGGGAAGGCTCTGCCAGATTATATACAATCTCGTAAGTAATGCCATAAAATTCACGTCTCACGGAGAAGTTATTTTAAAGATTACGCCCCATGAAGAAACAGACCATAAAACTGTGGTAAAATTCTCAGTACTGGATACAGGCACAGGTATAGCAGAAGATAAAAGGGATCGTCTCTTTAAATCTTTCTCTCAGGCAGATTCTTCCGCTACGAGAAAATACGGAGGCACAGGTTTAGGGCTTGCCATATGTAAAAAACTTTCTGAAATGATGGGAGGAACCATAGGATTTGAAAGTGAAAAAGACAGGGGGTCTCTTTTCTGGTTTACCGCAGTATTTGAGAAACAAACTTCAGATAGAGCCTTATTAAAACCTGACGATATAAAAGGCAGACGAATCCTTGTTGTAGATGATAACAGAACCAACAGGATGATTATTTCGGAATATCTTAAATATTACGGCTCTTTTTGTGAAGAAGCGGAAAGCGGTTTTACTGCTCTTGAAAAACTCCATAAAGCCCTTGAAGATGGAAGACCTTTCGACGTAGCTGTTATAGATATGGAAATGCCTGAAATGGACGGAGCAACTCTTGGAAAGAAAATCAAATCTTCTTCCCTGAAAGACATGGCCATTATCCTTTTAAGCTCCATATGCCGTTACGGTGATATGCTCCTTATTAAGGACATAGGATTTTCCTCATATCTTACAAAACCTGTAAAAAGACAGGAAGTGTATAATGCCGTTGCCATAGCCCTCGGATTGATGAAAGAAACAGAGGAAATCTCATGTAAACCTGTAAAAAACAGATACAGAATCCTGCTTGCAGAAGATAATATAAGAAACCAGGAGATTGTAAAGAAAATCCTTGAAAAAGAAGGTTATACTGTAGATACTGTGGCAGACGGCAAAGAAGTTCTCATGTCTCTCAAAAAAATCCCTTATGACCTGATATTTATGGACATAATGATGCCTTTTATGGACGGCATTACTGCTACTGAAGAGATAAGAAAACTCGAAAAAGATACTGACAGGCACATACCTGTTATAGCCATGACTGCCTATTCCGATAAAGCCGATGCGGTAAGATGTTTTAAGGCAGGTGTCGATGATTACCTTGCAAAACCTGTAAGTAAAAAGGAAATCCTTAAGTCTGTCGATTCATTTTTAAAGAAAAAAGTGTCTATTATAATAGTCGAAGACAATCAGACAAATCAGGAAGTACTTCTCGGTATCCTGACAAACCTGGGATACGGTGCAGATGTGGCAGGAAACGGCATAGAACTTTTATCTGCTATGGAGAAAAAACACTATAACCTTGTATTTATGGATATTCAGATGCCAGAAATGGATGGTTTTGAGGCAACAGAGGCAGTAAGAAAAAAGGGATATAGAGGTCATATAGTTGCCATGACGGCTCATGCAAGACAGGAGGATAGAGACGAATGTCTCTCTAAAGGTATGGATGGTTTTATTACAAAACCGGTAAGTGTGAAAAACATTTCGGAATTACTCGATGGAATTTCCGGTAACAGTCCCGGAGCATATGGAGAAGATGTTCAGGAAGAAGATGTAATATTTGACTATAATGCTTTCTTTACCCGTATGGAAGGGTTTATGAATATTATTACTTCGACGATAGAACTGTCTCTTGTAGATTATGAAGAATTACTGAAAAAGCTCGGAGATGCCATAAAGAACGGCAATAAAGAAAGAGTATGCCTCTATGCTCATTCAATAAAAGGTGTTTCTGCCAATCTGAGTGCCGGCATATTGAAGAAATCGGCGATGGAACTTGAAGTGGCAGGGCAATATGATGACCGTGACAGGTGGGTATCTCTTTTTGAGAAACTTCAGGAAGAATTTATACTCTTCAGGAAAGAGGCAGAGAAATATCTTTGTGAGGATTACCAGGAGAGAGTCTACGAGTGAGATATTTAATCCTACTGATAAACTTATTCTCAATCCCGGAATCATTAAATTCCTCAAATATCCTTTTAGATGAAGAAGAGAGGAAAGTATCTGTCTGATATTTGAGCATTTTATATATTTGCTTTTTGTCTCTTATCATCAAAGGCCTGTTTTTAAGGATTTTCTTTCTTCAGGCAAATATATTATGAAAAGTTAACAAAATGTTAATATTATTACATTGTTTTATTTATTAATATCTATTAAAATACTACTATAGTTAATTTTATGACAATCTATGATTAATAATGAGCAAAAAGTGAATAATGAAAGTTTTCACTTTTTACTCTGAGTAAGTTATGAAATGCACTATAAAATTATTCACTACCAGGGAGGAATTGTAATATGGAAATTAACAGATTGGCACAGAATACCGGTATAGCCCCTAAGAGTATGCCGAAAGCCGGCAATGAACAACAGGCAGGTGATAAGGTTTTTTTATCGGAAAAAAGTGACAGCGGAATGTCTCAGATAGAAGCCCTTAAAAAAATGTCGGCAGGTCAGGGTAAATCCGATATAGAATCTCTTGAACAGAATTTGTCTAAACAGTTAGAAAAGGTAACAAACCTTGATACACCTATTGATGAGGCATGTAATGAATGGGATAGTTATGTTACTAATTCCGAAGCATATTTGAAAAATCCTGAGAGCTTTGACAGGAATTATGAGAATTTTCTATATGTAAATACACCGGATAAAAATGTACGAATTGTAGGAGTTCAGGCACCATGGCCCATAACAGGTACAATGGATCAATGGAATAATTATATACAGGAAAGAACGCCTGAAGGCAATATAATACTTACACCTACCTATGTGTCAAGCGGAGAAGAAGGTGATATTAGTCTGACCCATTATGAAGATGCCAGAACATGGGATAATAATGGTAAAGAATGTATTACCCTTATAGGAAGAGCTAAAGCTGATGGAGTAACAGGAGCATGGGAGGTTTCTGTATTTGAAAAAGGCGATGGAACCTGGGTTAAAAAGGAAAATGCCTTTGGCACTATCCCCGGCATGATAGAAGGAAGAGAAATAGGTTTATATGGCGGAACCCTCTCTATTGACGATAGCTTTTTAAATACCGGTGATGACACTGAAGCCCCCAGGGTAATACCGTCATTTGGTAAAAATAATGAAATTCAACTTTTAGATACAAAAGATAATTCCATAACTACTTTTTCCGCAGGTAAAGATGGTGTATATCAGGTAAATAAATAGGCTGAATTCAGACTGAAGACAGTCCGGCGTTAGTTTATACCGGACTGTCTGGAAATTCCTCCAAGAACTCGCTATTTTCATAATATACTTTTCCTCCTGAAAATGTTATAATACATAAAGTTTTTATACATGGAGGACATAAATATGATTATAGTAGGGGAACTCATAAATTCCACCAGAAAAAAAGTAAAAGAAGCCATAGAAAAGAAAGATGAACAATATATCCGTAAACTTGTTCGCCTTCAGAGTAACTCCACATTTATAGATGTAAATGCCGCAATGAGCCGTAAATCTGAGATTGAAGATCTTACATGGCTTATAAATATAGTTCAGTCTGAAACAGACCTGCCTCTGGCAATTGACACTCCTGATGAGGACGCTATGGAAGAAGGGGTAAAATTATGTAAAATTCCTCCTCTGATAAATTCCATAACAAACGAGCCGAAGAGAGAAAGACTCATAAAACTTGCGAAAAAATATAACTGTTCCGTAGTAGCCCTTCCTCTGGGAGGATTTAATAAAATGCCTCTTACGGTAAAAGATAGAATGGAAGAAGCAAAATTACTTGTAGAAGAACTTCTTAAAGGAGGCATAGAAAAAGATAAAATCTATCTGGACCCTCTTATACTCGGTGTCGGAAGTAACAGTGAAGCAGGCAGAACTGCCCTTGAAACTGTAAGAACTTTTAAGAAAGAGTTCGCCGGCATAAATACGATATGCGGACTGAGCAATATTTCTTTCGGCCTTCCTGACAGGAAATTATTTAACAGAACCTACCTTCCTATGATGATAGAAGCAGGTCTTGACGGAGCCATAACAGATCCTTCAGATGAAGAGCTGATGAAAACTCTTAAGACATCACTTGTACTTACAGGAAGAGAGAAATTTTTTAGAGAGAAATCTGGCGAGAAAGAACAGGCAACTTCGCTCCTTGGAGAGTTAAAATGGAAAATAGAAGAAGGCCTTGATGATGAGGCAAAAGAGATTACTGAAAAATTATTGAAAGAAGATATAAATCCCGGAGAAATACTTGCCAGTCTCATAAGAGCAATGGAAGTGACAGGGGAAAAATACAGTTCAGGAGAAATCTATGTGCCGGAAATGATGATGTCTGCTTCTGCCATGAAAGAGTGTCTTACTATGTTAAAACCTCATCTCCTCAAAGCAAAAGTGGAACCTGCAGGACTCTGTGTAATGGGAACAGTGGAAGATGACCTTCATGATATAGGCCAGAACCTTGTATCGATGATGCTTGAAGGTGCAGGTTTTGAAGTGTTCAATCTCGGATCAGATGTTTCTGCAGCGGAATTCCTGAAAACAGTAGAAGAGAAAAAACCCGATTTGCTTGGACTTTCCGCCATGCTTACAACCACAATGGTGAAAATGGGAGAAATTATTTCTGCCTTAAAGGCAAAGGGGCTCAGGGATAAAGTCAGGGTCATAGTAGGAGGAGCTCCTCTTAACCAGGAATTTGCAGATGAAATAGGAGCGGATGGCTACGGGAAAGATGCCACAGATGCAGTACTGCTGGCTAAAAAATTAATAAAAAGGTAATGAGTAATCAGTGATTGGTGATCTTTTCCGGTCACTGATCACTGCTCACTGCTCACTGATTTATGAAGACTTTTACCGCTACACAGAAAACTGTTTATCTCGGACTCTTCATAGCCATTACAATTATACTTGCAAGGTATGTTAATATTCAGATAAAAATCATTACTTTCCATGGTTTTCCTATTATATTATCAGGTATAATATTCGGTCCCGTATCAGGTGCCATTGTAGGCGGTCTCTCTGATATTCTCGGCTATTTTTTGAATTCTTTCGGCAAACCCTTTCATCCGGGATTTACCCTTACATCTGCACTTACAGGATTTATTCCTGCTCTTTTTCTGTTACCGTTTAATAAAGATATGAAGATGCCCTCTTTCTGGTATCTCACTCTTGCTATATTTACCGGACAGTTTATAACAAAAATCATCCTTATGCCATATTTTTATTCCCAGATGGCGGGAAAGAATTTCCTGTTTATTAAAATACTGGAAGGAAGTTTTTCCCAGTTGATTCATGTGCCTTTATATGCTTTTCTCATATATAAAATGTTAAAAGCCTTCAGGCTCAGAAATCCTGAAGGCAATTAACAGGTCCCTCTTCTCGCGTCACGCGTTACGCGTTACGATCTAAATTATACCGAACATACCCAGTTCTTTTTCCAGAAATTCATCTATTTCTCCTATAACCTCTATCTGAACTTCTCCGCTGTCATCATAGTAAAAGACAAATTCTTCTCCGCTTTCCAGTTTTATAGAATCCGTTTTTCCTGTTCTGGTATAATAAAAGTTTAATGTTCCATAGGGAGTTTCTATATAATCTATCATCTGATCATCATCTTCGTCATAAAAAAATTCATATTTACCTTCATCGGGACATATGATGTGATCCAGTATTTTATCATCTGTATAATTAAATTTATAAAGACCTTCTTCTGTTTCTATATATTTTATTCTTCCGTCTTTAAGTTTAACCACTTTTTC
This sequence comes from uncultured Synergistia bacterium, assembly GCA_937888925.1. Next base: position 11,983 of record CALARM010000267.1, read on the forward strand.
TTCACTCATAAAATCATCCTCCGTTTAAAATTCGTAACCAGTGATGCGTGATGCGTAATGCGTGTTTTTACCGGTACCGGGCGAACACAGTAGTTCGCCTCTGCGACTCCCGACTCACGACTCACCACTCACTTTAACAGATCTATGGCTATTGTGCCGAGAAGATGTGAAAAATCTACAAGCTGTTTAATTTCTACATATTCATTTGCTACATGGAAGGCGAAATCATCGCCGGGGCCAAAGCCTACTGCTATAATACCTGCAAGATTAAATGATTTTGCGAAGGTGCCCCCTCCCATACCGAAAGGCTCAGGTGTGAAACCTGTAATATTCTTTGAGTTTTCCTGTATTACCTTTATCAAAATATTATCAGGTTCTATCTCATGAGGACGGCTGCACTGTTCTATCGTAAAATCAAAAACCCCTTCAACCTTCCTGGAAAGCTCTTTCAGTTCTTCAACAATTCCTTCTGCTGTCTGGCATGGTAAGTATCTTATATCCAGCAGCACTTCACACTTTGCAGGAACAATATTTGCCGCTGCTCCGCCTTTGATGACACCCAGGTTAAGGCTGGGTTTGCCCAGATATTTATGCTCTGTATAGGAAGGTTTATAATGTTTTAACTGTGTCAGAAAATCATTCATCATAAACACTGCGTTTATGCCTCTTTCAGGTGTGGAGCCATGAGCCTGTTTCCCTGTAGAGGTAACTTTTACTACAAGCCGTCCCTTTTCCGCTATGTCGATTTTCTGCATATTTTCTCCTATGTCCGGGATTATAGCATACTTTGGAGTGAGATATTTATTTTTGATTAAAAACTCTATGCCGGGGTCCATTTCACCTTTTTCCCTGAATTCTTCACTAGCTATGGCGGCAACCATAAATGTTCCTGATAGAGGAATATCCAGTTCCTTAAATATCTTCATAGTGGCAAGAGAACATGCAAGAGGCCCTTTGTTGTCAAGAACTCCTCTGCCGTATATTTTCCCGTCTTTTACATATGGTTCAAAAGGATCCGTATCCCATCCGTCTCCGGGAGGAACTACATCCATATGAGTGCCTATAAGAAGTGAAGGCTCACCTTTACCATAAGAACCTGTAACATTTGCTCTGCCCTTTACAAGTTCCCTCACTTCATAGGGAATGCCCATTTTTTCAAATTCTCTTATAACTATAGAAGAAACTTTGCTTTCTTCCCCGGGGATTGTAAGATAGGGGAAATCTTTCAGGCTTTCTTTCCCTGCATTTACTGTTTTCTCCCTTACCATGTCGGTAAGGATGTTAATTGTATATTCCGTTATTTCCTCTCTCTTTGCCTCAAAATAAGCTCTTAACTTTTCTTTCATTAAAAATACTCCTCTCTATTATTTCGTAAAAAACGTCATTACCTTATCCCATGTTTTCCCAAAAACTCTTTTTTCTTCTCTATCATTTTTCAACTCTATTTGAAGAAAGATCGGAAGAGCGTCGTGTAGGGAAAGAGTGTAGATCTCGGTGGT
>CALARM010000268.1 GCA_937888925.1 uncultured Synergistia bacterium
TATTGTACATTTATAGGCTTTCATTTCTGACAATTCTTTCTCCCTGCCATATCCAGTCATCCGGAATTGATAGTTCTATATTATCTTTTCTATTTAAGCATACAGATAGATCAGAAAAAATTACTTTCCCTCTTCCTCTGGCTCCGCCTGTGCCAAGATAATTTTCTTCAATTAATTCAAGACCTTCTATAATATATTTAAAATTTTCACAGTCTCTTTTTCCTCTGTCTTTATTAACATCGAAAATCCTGTAAACCATTTCCATAGAAAATTCCGTATTAACCGGAATAGTCCTGATAAGATTATTACCTTCCGATTTGAATTCCCACGGGAAATATTCTTTTTTTTCTACAGGCAATGAATCTCTTATTATCAGCCTTCTTTCATTGCTGTTACCTGAGATAAGACAGAGAAAGCATGAATTATCTTTACATCTGTGACCTGTATGCAGATTTTTTCTTTCAATACCATAGTTCATAGAAAGAAGATCTACCATCCTGTTTCTGAGCATAGAAGAAGTTATAACAGGTCCATTACAGTTATTTTTTACATGCATAGATGTTACTGTTTTAATTTTTCCTTTTAAGATTATACATGCAACAAGTTTTTTCATAATATGCTAAATATCCAGTGTGAGATTTAAATATTTTATGATAAATGATATATAAGGAACTATACTTTTCTCTTCATCTATTTCTAAGAGCATTTTCATTTTTTCCCTGATTTCTTCCGAAGAGACATGTTCTTTTATAGCAAATGTAATTTTCGGCAGAAATTTGAGTCCTCTCTTATCTTTTTTATGAAAATATAAGTCTATTAATTCTCTGCATTCATATAGATAAGATATAAACCCTTTCCCTGTATATCCCTTTTCTATGGATTCCGATAAAGTTACAGTAAGCTCCATAAGATCCTTTAACATGTTACTTCTTATAGAGACTCCAAAAATATTTATACAGTCCGGCACTTCCCGGAATTTTATATACAGTCTATCTATGTCCTGGTGTAATATGACATTCCCCTTTACTCTTTCCAGGGAATTAATCAGGTTAACAACATTTAAAACCTTATCCCATGCGCCTGTAATCCGGAGTTTATTGTCGGAAAGAATAAAGGTATAAAAACATCTCACCTCATTATTACATATGTCTTTATTAGAACATTTATGACAGAGAGCCTTTATTATGGCAGGTGATTTCAGATAAGAAAATATATCTCCTGTAATATTATTCCGGTTGAGACAGGTGAGGGGATTATCTGAATCTTCCGGAATTTCCAGGCACGCTGTAGATAAATTTTCATGTCCGGCGGACAGGGCAGCCATACATGTTAGAGTGCAGGATTTCCATTGTATGCACTCTGAACTATCATGGTTTTTACAGTATGCACAGATGTTTTTCTTCCATTCTTCCGAAGCCGGTAATAAGGGATAAAAAACAGGAATAAATTCAGCTTTTTCAGTTACCTTCAAAAGTTCTTCTTCTATATTATTCTTAATAATTTCCGGAAAATACTTTTCTTCTCTGATAATCGGAGATAAATCAGAAGAGATGAGTTCAGATGATTTTTCAGCTAGCTTTATGTTCTTTTTACATGTCAGGCATATTGATTTATCCTGTAAGGAAGAAGGATTCTCTTTGCAATACTTACAGAGTCCATGTTTATAATTTATATAAAAGATATGTTTTCCTTCATCGAGTAAATATTTTTTGAAAGGACTGAGAGATTTCCTTCTGATAAATTCGTCCAGTCTGAATAACAGAAGAGGTAACTTTTTTATTTCTTCAGGAGCAAAATCTATAGCATCCCAGCATAAAAAAAAATCGCCCTGTCTCTGTTCCCACAGATAATCGTTTATTTCTTCCAGATGTTTTTCTCCTTTGTAAGCAACGGGGCCCGGTAAAAAAGTATAAAAGGCTGACGAATTTATCTCTATAATACAGGACAGAGGGATTGGATAGAATCTTGCCTGAAAAACCGGTAAAACAGTATTGAATATATATCGTGATACAATATGTCCGCTCACAATGTTTCCCTGTAGTTCTCCATAAATATGTTTCGGTTCTTCAACAATTTTTCCGCCGCATATAAAAGGATATTCCCCGCAGGCCAGGAGAGCGCTTAATATCTGACAGTGAGGGAACCGTGACATGTGAGAAAAATTATTCTTTATGTCTGAAAAGAAATTATCCACTTCATCTGTCGTCAGAAGTGTCCATTTTTCTTCAAGTTTATCCAGAAATATGCTATATGAGGGAGAATGGGACTTCCATGATGGCAATGGTCTTGATTTAAATGGCGGAATATCATCCACTATGGCGATAAGTTTATTTAAATATTCATGTTCCTTTTCTGTCAGAAATGTTCCGATTTTTTCAGAAACAGGACCATTCAGAGGAAAATGATCATTTTTTTTTTCACTGAGAATAAAATGATCTATGCCATATAAGAGTCCTGCCAGAGCCAGGTGGTGAATCTGTGAGTTTCTCAAAGGTTCCTCCTGTAGTGGTTTTACCGTCAATCGGAAAAACTACTGTATTACTTTAGAATCATCTAAATACCAGAGACTGGATTCTTTCACCATATAATAATTACCTTTGTATGTCTGGGTTTTTGTTTCATTT
>CALARM010000269.1 GCA_937888925.1 uncultured Synergistia bacterium
CCGTCAGGAGAAATCTGGGCAGAAACAAGTCCCGAATAGCATGGAATTATCTGTTTCTCCTTAAATAAAATATCTTTTGAAAGTTCATAATAAACCCTTCGGAAAGCCTGGGTAAGGCGGGATACTCTGGCAAATTTTTTTTTATTTATCTCTTCAAGTAGGAAATAAACTGCGTCTCCGTAATCCTCAGGGGAAGGACTTATATCACTTCCTTTTGTTGAAAGCTCTTCCCTCTCTTCAGCCATTTCAACTATATAGGAATCCGGTTCAAGAGATGTGAGTTTTTTATAGATTTCCCTGAAATCTCCGACATTATATCTGGATATAACCGTATGAATTCCGACTGTCAGATTTTTCAAAGCCAGATCCTTTAATGCCTGATAGGTCTTAAGGGTTTTCTGAAAATTTCCGGGAACCTGCCTTATTTTATCATGTTTTTCCTGCCAGTGATCCAGTGAAACATTTATTATCACATTGTATTTATGGCATTTTTTTGCTATCTTTTCCACTTCAGAAGGAATTTTTTCATAAAGAAGACCGTTTGTAGGAATATTAATAAAAGAAGGCCTGCATATAGAATAAAAAGAAGAACATATGTCTGCAAGATCGTCCCTGAGGAAAGGTTCTCCTCCGCTGAAAGTACCCCAGAGAACTCCGCTGCCGATATTTCGGAAGATTTTTTCATATTCTTCATTCGACATGGGTTCACAGTATTTTCTCCATATATTGCAGGTAAGGCACCGTGAATTACAGCTATAAAGAAGACTTATAGTAAGGCTCACGGGAAGTAAGGGAGTGACAGAAAAATATCGTGAAACTTTATAATTAAATATTTTATATAAGAGGTTTAATTTGTTCATTGTTCAGGTTTCAGCCATCACCGGTTACAAATCAGTATTTTACTGACCTGACCATAAGCATGTAATAAAGGTGTCCCTCCCGTCACGCGTTACGCGTTACGCGTCACGAAAGCATATATATTATTTATGCTTACCCGGGTAATTATTTATGTCCTGATGCCCTGTCTACTGCATCAAGAACCATCTGTATGGTAATGACTTCAGGTAAAATTTCCGGTTCAGAATTTTCTCCCGGCGGGTAAATCGCATAAACAGGGACAGCAGATTTACCAAGCGATTTTATCAGTTTCATTACTTCTTTCGACCTTTTTGTATTATCTGCTTTAAATACTATAATATCATCTTTTTTGAGTCTTTCGCTGACTTTATCTGTATAGAGAACGGTATTTTCATTTGTCTTACACGTAAGGCACCAGTCGGCAGAAGCATCGAGGAATATTATTTTACCCGTTTTCCTTGCAATACCGAAAGATTCTTCCGTGTATTTTTTCCATGATACTCCGTTTATTACTTCTCCCGGTATATTTAGCTGACTGCCAGAAGATTCTGAAGAAAGATTTTTCAAAGGATAAAGCCACATATAAGAAGTCCAGAAACCCGCTATAATCAGGACCAGTGATATAAAGCGAACAATCCATCTCCTGAGGGTTGAAGTTTTATATTCAATAAATCCTAAAACCCAGAGAGATATGGCGATAAAAAGGAAAAATACGACAGTAGAAACCACTGCATCGGCATTGAGCTGTTTACCGAGAACCCATAAAAGCCAGCAAACAGTGCCCATAAGGAGAAAACCCATGGCAAATCTCAGTTTCAGCATCCAGTTTCCAGGTTTCGGCAAAAATGACATTAATTTTGGATTTGCCGTAAATAAAAGATATGGTGTGGAAAGCCCAAGGCCTATGAAAAGAAAAACTGTGAAAATAATCCATCCCGGCTGGCTGAAGGCAAAACCGAGAGCAGTTCCAAGGAATGGGGCTGAACATGGTGTGGCAAGCAATACTGCCAGAATTCCTTCAAAAAAAGCTCCTATAAAACCCTCTTTCTGTGCCAGTTTATCTATTTTTTCCGCAGAAGGCGGAGATATTTCAAAGAGATCAAAAAGAGAAAGACCGAATACATATACTACAAGAGCAAGAGAAAAAACAAAATAAGGACTCTGGAACTGAAATCCCCATCCTACAGACTGGCCTATGGATTTAAGAATTACTACAACCAGAGCAAGGACTGAAAAGGAAAAAAGAACACCTGCCGTAAATGAAAGACCTGCTTTTAAAATTCTTCCTTTTTCTTCACCGGCAGATTTCATAAGACTGAATACTTTTAATGAAACAACAGGTAATACACATGGCATAAGATTGAGTATAAGCCCTCCAAGAAAAGCCATAAGAAAAAAATAAGGAAGACTTCCCGAAGGAGTAACTGTTTTCTCCAGAGCAAAACATGGGTTATTGAAAGCCAGTATTGATAAAAATATTAAAAATAATTTTTTATTGAAAATTTATATTCACCTCCATAAAGATAGTTCCCATCTTAATGACAAAATCCTTCTCTTAAAAATTTATATAAAAATTTGATACATAACGGAAAGACAGAATTAATCCTGACTGTAAATGGAGTCATTCATAGGCCAGGGCAATAAAATACAACTTTAGCTTCCCTGTTAATTTTATCATTTATAAAATCAACTTTAATATTATTTTCTTTACATGTTTTAATAATTCCATTTATATTACGAACCATGTCTATACAGGTAAAATTAATTTCTTTTTCAAGAAAAGACATGATACAAGGGTTTCTCTTACAATGAATGGCTACTTCAGAAAAAGGTAAAATGCCAGGGCTTATTATTTCAATTCTATTATTGAAAATATAAATAAATATAGAGTTATTTATGAGATAACTGCGGTGTATAATTGCATTTAAAAGAGCTTCTCTGTAAATTTCTTCACTTATGTAAAATTTTACATTTCTTTTAATGAAATCTATACCTACATGGAACTGGTCGATTAATTTACCTGTTATTTCTTCCGAATCCAGATATCTGTGTATTAAGAATTCATCTGTTTCAAAACATGTGGCTCTTATAATAAACTGTGGTTTTATACTCTCTATGCGTCTACCGAAAAGTAAAAGACCTGCAAGGGTTAATTTTTTATTTTTCATTAATTTCAGACTTCTCAGCAATTTCATGCGTGAGCTATGATGAGATTTAATTTCTTCTCCGTAATATTTCCGGTAAAATTCCTGAAAATATTCAAAATCAAAATCGAAAAAACTTCCTTCTGTTTCAAGTTCTTCTGCAAATGATAAATCAGAATATTCCATAAGTGACTCTTCTCCAGATTTTTCATTATTCTTAATTATATTTATTATAGCACAGAGAGATATTCATTGAAATATCTGTCAAATTCTGTTACAATATGACGGACGTAAAAATTGTACAGCCAGTTATTTCAACACTCAATAAATATAATTTACGGAGGTATTTCATGTCACTCCTTGTACTTTCATATCCGGACATATCAGAAAAAGATTTTGAATGGATTCAGAAGATCAGAAAAGAACATGATGAACTTTATTATAAGGTTGCCGCCCCCCATTTCACAATAGTATTTCCTGTTTTCAATATGGAACCGGACCTGTTTATTAAAAATATAAAGAACATGGCAGAAAATATTAAAGCATTTGATTTTACAATGAGATGCGCGGTCATAGTAAAGGATTCTTTTAATGAATACAGTCATGTTTTTCTCGTTCCCGATGAAGGGTACAGTCATATCGTAAAACTTCATGACAGGCTCTATACAGGTTTACTTTTACCTGAACTCAGACTGGACATTCCATTTATACCTCATGTAGGTGCAGGTAATTCTATATCACCTGAAACCTGTAAATCTCTTGCAGACAGATTAAATCAGGAAAATTT
>CALARM010000270.1 GCA_937888925.1 uncultured Synergistia bacterium
ATTCACAGGACCGTCTATTTTCTTATGTATTTCATTTATTTTATCCCTTCCCTGTGAATGGGCAATCACAAGAATTCCCCGGGGATACAAAATTCTTTTTATTTCAGCAATGGTATGGGCAGGTTCTTTAAAATGGGGAAATACGGAATAACATATCACCCTGTGGCATACTTCATCTGCAAGAGCCATATATTCTGCCATACCCTGAAGATATAAAATCCCTGAAGATGAATGTTTTTTTCTGGATATATAAAGCATATTTTCCGATACATCCAGAGCTATAACCTGCCCTCCTCTGCCGGTATTCTGCAAAATTCTTTCCAGAAGAACACCTGTTCCACTTCCTACATCAAGGACAGTATGACCAGGTTTTACATCGAGATTTTCTAAAATTACATCCAGTTTTAAAGGATCATGGAAAGCTATATTATCCCATTTTTCTGCCTGATCATTAAAAAATTTTCTCACTTGCGAAAACCTCACAATATCAGATTCTTATTACGTGCCTTTTGAACCATTACAAATACAGGCACAAGAGCAAACTGACATATTATACCGGGTAAAGAAGCTAAAAGAACACCTGTAAATAAATATCCCATAGAAACCTTTATGCCGAATAAAGGTAATATAAGAAAATACATAATACCATAGGCCAGTCTGGAACATACCATTGAGAGCAGTACAGTCAGATATATATTTAACCTTTTAACAAAATATCCTGCCGTACATCCATATACACCGAGTTCAAATATCATGGCTATAACAAAAGGGAAAGGCGGCATACCCGTTAAAAGAGAACTTAACATGGGAGCCAGCGTACCTGCTATAAGCCCGGAAACACTGCCTGTTGAAAGTCCTGCCATAAGTACAGGTATATGCATTGGTAAAAAAGTTTTTCCCAGGCCGATAACATGAAAAAAAGAAGGTAACAGTATGGCCAGAGCTATAAATAAACCTGTAAGAACAATCTGTCTGGTATTCATTATACCTTTTCTTCAACTGCCTCGACTGCAAGCGTATTTTCCTGAGATCCTGATAAAAATCCTGTCCATTTTACAAGAGAATCAATTATTATAATACAGAGAGCTATTATCATTATAACAGTAAGGAAAATATTCAGATAACTGTGTATAGGAAGAAAATTATCCCTTATACTGAGATAACCTGCAGATATTGTAGTGATACACATAAATATCATAGGCACGAGTGTTATAGCCATATATCTGGCTTTTCCAATTTTTATTATTATAGTCGTTCCTATACAGAGTGCTATGGCAGAAAGTAATTGATTTGCAATACCGAACATAGGCCATATAGTTGATATATTACCTGTATAAATAAAATACCCCCAGCTCAATACAACCAGAGCACTGCATATTATAGTTCCCGGCATCCAGTCGGTTTTACTGAAAGGACTATAGATTTTACCGAAAGCTTCCTGAAAGAGGAACCTTGCAACTCTTGTACCGGTATCTATTGTAGTCAGAATAAAGAGAGCTTCAAACATAATGGCAAAATGATACCAGTAACTCATAAAGCCGTAGAGGCCCGGAATTGCCGAAAAAATCTGTGCCATACCGACTGCCAGAGATACTGCTCCTCCCGGCCTTCCTGCAATATTTTCTCCTACTTCTGCCGACAACTGGTTGAGATGAACAGGCGTAAGTCCGAGAGTGGCAAATTTTTCAGGAGAAACATTTATGGCAAAATAATCTGCAGGTACAAGGGCACATGCAGCAATAAGAGCGGTAAGAGAAACAAAAGCCTCTGCAATCATTGCTCCGTAACCTATGAAGAGGGCATCTGATTCTTTACCTATCATCTTAGGTGTTGTTCCGCTTCCTATAAGGGAATGGAAACCTGATATGGCACCACAGGCTATTGTTATACAGACGAATGGAAATACATGACCGGAAATTATGGGCCCTCCGCCGTGTATATACTGTGTCACAGCCGGTATTTTCAGATCAGGGTGAACTATTATGATACCGATAGTAAGAAAAGCTATAGTGCCGAGTTTCATATAGGTGCTCAGATAATCTCTGGGACAGAGAAGCATCCATACAGGTAAAACGGAAGCTATAAATCCGTATAATACTATGGCAAGAGTCACACCGTTTTTATCCATAGTAAATATAGCTTTCAACGGGCTTTCCGGGACATATTTGCCGAATATGACAGCCAGAAGAAGACATGTAACACCTATTACAGTGGCTTCCTTTATTTTACCTTTTCTGAAACGATACATATAAAGGCCCATAAATAAAGCTATAGGAACTGAACAGCCAATAGTAAATACCCCCCATGAACTTTCCTTCAGGGAATTGACTACTGCAAGACCAAGGCCTGCAAGGGCAATCACAATAATAAATATAACGGCAACAGCAGTAGTAATACCTGACACTGCTCCAACTTCTTCACGTGCTATCTCCGCCAGAGATTTGCCTTTATGTCTTATAGAGGCAACTAAAACAACCAGATCATGTACTGCTCCTGCCAGAACGGAACCGATAAGTATCCACAGTAAGCCGGGAAGATAGCCGAATTGAGCTGCCAGAACGGGCCCGATAAGAGGCCCGGCGCCTGCTATGGCAGCAAAATGATGGCCGAAAAGAACCCATTTGTTAGTGGGGAAATAATTCTGACCGTCATTAAGAAGATGGGAAGGTGTACGTCTTCTATCGTTCAGTACCAACACTTTTGCTGCTATAAAACTCCCATAAAATCTGTAGGCAAGAACAAAGATACATAAAGAACCGATAATTACAGGCAAAGCGTTCATAATGTTTACAGACTCCTAATTTACAAAATACACTAAAATACTATACTTTTGCACTTTTTTATAATTTCCTTGTTTTTACTGATTTTATAGTTGAAAAAGTATAGTAAAATAATATCATGAGAAAATCTTCCTGGAAATAAATTTTATAATCTCTCCGAATATCATTACTGTAAAGGCAAAGGACACTACTATAGCCCACTGATATGTATCAAGGGGCTTTGTCTCAAAGGGTTCATGGAAAAGATGATAATAGAGAACTATAAAGGTAAGACCCATTGCCACACCTGCACTTACAATCAGCCATTTATTGCCTGTGAGACCTGTGCTGAAAATAGATTCATTTAAGGATCTGCAATTAAAACCATTGAAAAGACGGGCTACTATTAAAGTAACAAAAAACATTGTTTTGGCCAGATCATCATCTACCACGGGAGAGACTATGGCGTAACGATAAACGCCGATAGTGGCCAGAGACATCCATAATCCTACTGTTCCTATATAAAGGAGAGATCTCTTGTTTAAAATCCCTTCTTTCAGATTTCTGGGAGGCCTCTCCATAATTCCATGTTCCGGAGGTTCTACTCCCAGAGCAATAGCCATAAGACCATCCATAATAAAGTTGATAAATAAAATCTGCACTGCCACAAGAGGAAAATCCCTGAACAGGAGAATAGAGATTATCATGGCAAATACTGTTCCCATGTTCCCGCTGAGTAAAAAAACCAGGTATTTTCTTATATTTTCAAAGATACTTCTACCTTCTTCCACGGCAGAAACAATAGAAGCAAAATTATCATCTGTAAGGATCATATCGGATGCTTCCTTGCTTACATCTGTACCTGTAATACCCATTGCAACACCTATATCTGCTTTTTTCAGAGCAGGTGCATCGTTGACTCCGTCTCCCGTCATGGCAACAACATGTCCTTTATTCATAAAAGCATTTACAAGACGAAGTTTATGGGAAGGAGAAATTCTGGCATAAACCTGTGTATCTTCAACTGTTTTATCAAATTCTTCATCTGAAAGTTTATCAAGTTCTATACCTGTAAGTGCTTTATCATTTTTCATAAGTCCCAGTTCTTTTGCAACTGCCACAGCAGTAATTTTATGATCTCCTGTAATCATTACAGGTTTAATACCTGCATGTTCACAGACCTTTATAGCCTCTTTCACTTCAGGTCTGGGAGGATCTAACATTCCCACAAGTCCTGCAAATACCATATCTTTCTGTGCACTTTCGAGGTTATCTTCAGAGGAAATCTTCTTAAAGGAAAGAGCAAGAACTCTCAGGGCATCTTCACCGAAATTTCTGCCTGTATTTAAAATCTCTTTTCTGTCATTTTCCTTCAAAGCTACTATCTGCCCATTCTGATACATAGAATTACAGCTATCTATAATAATCTCAGGTGCACCTTTAGTATAAGCGTATTCACCGTCAGAAAATCTGTGGGCTGTTGTCATACGTTTTGTTTCCGATGAAAAAGGTATTTCCCTTGTTCGAGGAATCTCTTTTCTTATTTCTTCATGATTTATACCTGCCTTATGGGCTATTACAACAAGGGCACCTTCAGTAGGATCACCTATTATTTTCCATTCCCCTTCTTCCTGTTTCAAGTGTGTATCATTACACAGAACACCTATTTCAATAAGTTTTTTCAGATCCTCATCAGGAGTAATCTTTTTTTCCTCTATGGAAAAATCTCCTGACGGATTATATCCTGCTCCTGTCACAGTTATTACCTGCCCGGAGCAATAAATCTTCCTCACAGTCATGGCATCCTGTGTAAGAGTACCTGTTTTATCACTGCATATAACTGTAGTGGCGCCCAGTGTTTCAACTGAAGGAAGGGATCTTATAAGAGCCCTCCTTTTTACAAGTCTTCTTACACCCAGTGCAAGGCTTATGGTAACAACTGCAGGAAGTGCTTCAGGAATAACGGCCACAGCAAGAGCAACTCCCCATATGAACATTTTCTGTATCTCTTTTCCCATGATAACACCAAAAGCAGCAATAATGGCGGCAAGAATTAAAGAAAATATACCAAGCTGTTTTCCGAGTTGATCCAGATTATTTTGAAGAGGAGTTTTTCTTGACTGAGTATTTTGAAGAAGTCCTGCAATCCTGCCAAACTCGGTATTCATGCCTGTCGCAACCACAAGGGCTTTACCTCTTCCGTAAGTGGCGCTTGTACCTGTATAAACCATATTTTTCCTGTCTCCCAGGGATGTCTCTTTATTTTCCACAGGCTCAATAGATTTTGCTACGGCAGAGGATTCTCCCGTAAGAGGCGCTTCATTTATTTTAAGATTTGTTGCCTCTACAAGCCTTGCATCTGCCGGTATCATATCACCTGTTTTAATCAAACATATATCTCCCGGCACAATCTCTCTTGAAGGTATAACCTGTTCTTCTCCTCCTCTTATTACAGTGGCATTAGGAGCCGCCATTTTCCTGAGTTTTTCAATAGCTTTTCCTGCCTGATATTCCTGAATAAATCCCATAAGACCTGCAAGAATTACTATTATGATAATAGTAAGCGCCTCAACCCAGTCACCTTTAATACCGGAGATAATAGCTGCCACTGCAAGCACAATAATTAAAAAATCCTTGAACTGTTCAAGAAGCAACATAAGGATGGATTCCTTCTTTTTTTCCTCCAGTTCATTTGCTCCGAATTCATTAAGACGATCTTTTGCTTCTTTTTCAGAAAGACCGTTTATATCAGTTTTAAAATAAGACAAAACCTGTTCAACTGTTTCGCTGTGCCAGTTTTCTTTTAATAATTTTATTTCATTCATAGAATCAGTCTCCTTCTTATGTATAATTCATTATATTCTCAAGTCTCAGGTTATGAAATACACTATAATCCTGTTACACATATAGACAAATTTATCTATAAATAAAATTTGACAGATTAAAGGATTTACCTTTAATTTTTAGAATTTTTCATTTATGAAAGTATACTGTAACAAAGTCATAACCACTATTTTATTAATAATTTTTCTATCTTTTCCATGTACTTCGTCAGAAGAAAATTCCGACGAGAATATTTCACCTCCTGACAGTTACAGATGGACGACTTACACGACAGCACATTTTGTTCTATATTATATTCCCATAGAAGAAGACGAGTTTCATGGTGCCTGTGACGAAGAGATTATTGCCGGAGGAAAATATCTGGAAGAAAGTTATTATGATGCAATAAACCTGGGGTTTCCTTTAGATGATCGTTATCTTAAAAGACATGATCTTGAACCTT
>CALARM010000271.1 GCA_937888925.1 uncultured Synergistia bacterium
CGAGATATCCACTCGTGACTGGAGTTCAGACGTGTGCTCTTCCGATCTTCTCCTGAATAATTGCACCTGTTGGACATACCTGTTTACACGATCCGTCTCCTATGCAGAGATCTTCCTGAACCCATACAGCCCCGTCAGGTTCTAACTGATAGGCAGGACAGGCAAATTTTTCAACACAGATATGAAGCCTGTTACATGTTTCATTTATGTTTACAGGCGGCTGTAATTCCTTACCACTCCTCCTGAGTTGTCTTGTAAATTTCAACATACATGGATGTTTTGCAATAACCACATTGAAGCCTTCTTCCTGAAGTGCTTCTTTCACAGCTTCCGTAAGTCGCTTCTGCTGATATGTATCAACTTCCCTGATACTTTTTACTCCAAGACCTTCTAAAACCTTCCTTATGGGAATTTTATCTACCATTTCATTGAAATTTCTCCCTGACACAGGATTATCCTGATGTCCTGTCATAGCAGTGGTGCCGTTCTCCATTATAATCAGAGTATGATTGTGTTTATTAAACAGAGAATTTATTATCCCCGGAATACCTGCATGATAAAAAGTAGAATCTCCGAGGAAAGATATGACTCTTCTCCTATCATTGAATATCGTAAGACCTGCTGCTGTACCGTTCGAATGGCCCATACAGAGAAGGACTTCGCCTATATTATAGGGAGGCAAAAATCCCAGTGTATGACATCCTATATCTCCTACAGTAATATCTCCTTCCCTGAGAGCTGCTTTTATGGCATGGAAGGCAGAACGGTGGCCGCATCCGGGGCACATCTGGGCAGGCCTCGGAGGAATTTTGTTATTTCCTTCAGGCGATTTATTTTTCTCAGGAAGTATATCAGGCCATGTATTTCTTAAAATATCGGAGACTTTATCTGTCGTATATTCACCCATCCATTCTTCCATATCTTTCTTTCCGATAATCTTTGTTTTAAGTTCTCTGTCATAGGCAAGGGCTTTTATTTCCATCTCAAAAATATTATCCAGTTCCTCTAAAATCTTCACTTCTTCATGATTTTTTAGAAAATCAATTATTAAGGTTTCAGGAAGAGGATAGGCAAAACCAAGCTTTAAAACATCAGGTTTTTCCGATGCTTCTTCAAGGACGTCCAGAAGAGAATAATATGGCAGACCGCATGTTATAATGCCTTTTACTCTGTTTTTATTATCATCTGTTTTATTCAGAGAAGAATTTTCTACCACTTTTTTAAATTCCAAAAGCTTTGCGAAAAGTTTTCTCTTTAAAGGAAACACCGCAGAAGTAATGGGTATATAGGGACCGTTTTTCACATCGAATCCAGGAGTATTATCAAATTCTTTTACCTGAAACGGGTTAAATAAAACCTTTTCTTTTCCGTGGCATACATGAGTGGTGAGCCTCAATATGACAGGCATCTGAAATTTTTTCGATAAATCTGCAGCTTCTTTGAACATGGTATAAACCTCGGAAGGTGTTCCCGGTTCAAGGACAGGTATATAGGACATATGAGCATAATGTCTGTTATCCTGTTCATTCTGAGAAGAATTTGCTCCCGGATCATCGCCGAGAACAATAACCATACCTCCCAGGGTCCCGAGAAGACCGAGCTGAACGAATGTGTCTGCCGCTACATTAAGACCGACACTTTTAAAGAAAACACAGGACAAATGACCGTTTACCGATGCTCCGAATGCTACCTCTGCGGCAACCTTTTCATTTACGGAAAATTCAAAGTAAAATGGTCTTTTTTCTATTGCTCTGATTGCATCTGCTATTTCCGGGGTAGGTGAGCCCGGGTAGGAAGTTACCACCCTTACGCCGGATTCTATCATGGCGCGGACTATGGCAGTATTGCCCATTACAATTTCTGCTCCCCCTCCGGGGGATATGAGAAATTCACCGAGTTTTTTCATGATTGACCTCCAAAATTTATTAAATCTGTTAATCTCCGGGAACTGACATTAAACTTCAGTTATAAAATATGTTTCAATTTCTCCAGATTATATATTAAATTTATATTTTCACCTGATGATACCTTTACAAAATCATTATCAAGTGAGATGAGGTTAGAAATTTCATAATACTGACAGGTTGCTATTATTAAAGCATCGTGAGGTCTTAAAGTATATTTTTCAATTAATAAAAACATGTTATCTTTAATTTCCTGTGTAATAACCAGAAAATTAAAACTATCCAGATATATCTTTAATTCTTTTAAAGTAAAGCTTATTTTATGTTTGTTTTTTATATAAAAAAATACTGTTTCATCTATTATTATAAGATTTATATAGACATCCAGGTATAAAAATTTGTCATAAATAGAATCCATTATTTTTTTTGCTTCTTCCAGCCCGTTTATTTTGAGAAATTCTATAATAACACTGCTATCCAGAAAAACTTTATTCATAAATCATCTCTTTTATTTCTTTTTTTGACAGATCACTTTCAACAGTCGATTTTAATTTATGAAAAACACTTTTCAAATTCAAATATTTTTTTATCTTTCCTGTAAATTGATCTAAATCATTGGTATCTTTTATATCATATTCTATCGATATATTCTCAGGAATTCTCAAAATAATTTCACCCATATAACATTCCTCCTTATTATAAGTATAGCATAAGACGTGAAGGGTGAAAAGTTATTCAGTAAATAAACATATCACACTTCACGTCTTAAACTAATAGCCATGATTTATATCAGTCACAACCGATAACAATCTGTCCTCCTGTCACGCGTTACGCGTCACGCCCCTGTTCAAATCCTTCCCCAGAAAGAAATCCTTGTTCCTCTGTCTATGGATTTTCTCTTCAAATCTGCAATCGCTCCCGTAGGGTCTAACTGTTTCGGGCAGGCAACCTGGCAGTTATAAATAGTATGACAACGCCATACACCGTGGTCTCCTCCTACGAGATTTATACGTTCTTTAAGAGCTTTATCTCTTG
>CALARM010000272.1 GCA_937888925.1 uncultured Synergistia bacterium
CTATACCGGCTGCACTCATTTCTTCAATATTAATTATATACTTTCTGCCATCATGATTAAACATATGATAGGGTTTTATGACTGTTTGTTCCATAAATTATCCTCCCGTAAATTTTTTCTATAGATTTGCTAATGCCTTATTCTTCAGAAAAATGTGAATATATTATATCATTATAAAAATATTAATTAAATAATTATAATATAAACTTGTGAAGATCATGTGAAGAAGTTGTGAAGGTCCTGTGAAAAAAGCAGTTTATCTAAAAGGCATGACCGGAGCGGTCACAACCAGATATGAAAATGAATAAACAGTGAAGCATAAGACTTCATCATTTTCATATAAAATAATTTTTATTCTGAACTTTTTAAATTATTATCCGTATATATAATATATGAATTATGATAAAATAATTACAGTTTGTTTCATAACTATTCATAAATAATGATCCTGTAATGCGCGATGCTCAGGGATGAACCCGTCACGCGTTACGCGTCACGATTTATAAAGGAGGAAAACCTATGACGGAAGAAAATTTAACTGAAAGAGAAAGAGAAATGCTGAACCGGGAAAGGAATGACTATAATCGCAGTCAAAACAGTTACTGGAACTATTTTATTGACAGACGGGATTCCATTTACAGGTTTCTGATGATATTATTCGGTGTCCTTTTGCCGATAGGAGCTTTTGCAACAAACCTTTATTTTATACCTTTCCCTGTATGTTTCTATTCACCTGAACTTTACACTGCCCTGTTTACAGGGTTTATCGGCATAACCATTACAGCATTATGGAAAGGTCCGTTGCCGAAATTACTGCTTTTGTTTACTGTTCATGCAACATTCCTGGGAGTGGTTTACTCTTCTGTGTTCTCACTGGGGTTTCTTCCACTTATCCCCATATCTGTTATAGCCCTGATGATTTACGGACTCGGCATACTGGGCTTTTCCCCCTTTCTTTCCCTCTGTGTTTTCGTAGTAGCCTTCAGAAGAAATTTTACTATGGCAAAAGAATATTATAATAAAAGTTTGCTTATAGTATCCTGTATTGTTATTACTATTATCCTGCCTATATTATACTGCGGTGTAAGAACAGGTATGTCCTATGTGACAAGACGGGAAATATACAGAGCCGTCAATTGTAAAGAAGAAGAAAGGCCTGCCATATATAAATCGCTCTTAAAACAGACAGGCATAAAAACTGCCCTTGTAAATATTTATGCCTATAATGAAACTCCTTTTGATACACTGGCAGGGTATTTAATGCCGAAACAGGAGAATTATTCACAATATATTTACGGTGATCAGGCTGCTACATTATATTATCTTCTCTACGGTGAAAAAATTCAGGTGGCAGAAAAAGAAACTCTGAAAAAGATAAAAATAGGCTACAGAAATGTCAGATCTTTCCATGAATATATGGATGAAGATTATTATTATTATGCAGGAGTTTACCTGACCGGCTGCCACTATGACGGAGTTGTCAATATGGACAGTATGCTTTCCTATCAGGAAATAACTCTTGATGTGGCATCAAAATGGGCTAAACAGGAAATGACCTGTGAATTTCGTGTCCCTCCCGGAGGAGTGGTCACTAAAATGTCTCTCTGGATTAACGGAGAAGAACATATTGCATCAATAGCTGCAAAAGAAAAGGCAGAAAATGCATATAATACAATAGTATCAAAACAGAAAGACCCGGCTATTGTAACATGGCTTGGAGGAAATCTTTATTCATTAAAGGTATTTCCCGTAGAGGCAAATCTTTCAAGAAAAGTTAAAATAGGCATCTCATCACCACTATGTCCCGGAGAAAAGGGCATGTCTTTTCTACCTGTTACGTTCCATGCAAGAAATTTCTCCATCGACAAAAATGTAAAAACCACTGCAATTATAGATGTACGCTCAAAAGGCGACATATTTTCAGTGACAGGACTGTCAAAGGATATGAAAATTTCCTCTATGGGGAGATATGAAAAAAGAGCGGAAATCGCTATAGACGGGTTCAGGTCAGATGATTTTGAACTTCTGATTGAAAAAACCGTTCACCAGTCAGATATTCTCTCCTATTCGAGTAAAAATTTTACCTGTTACCAGATACCTTTTTACCCCTCTTTCAGAAACATGAAGAGTGAGCCTGTCAGTGTTACCTATTTCCTTGACTGTACGGCTAAAATGGAGAAAGATGGGGTTTTAAAAGGTGCAAAGGAAGCTATAATAAAATCTATAAATAATCTTGGCCCTGATGACAGATTTAATGTTATAGCCGCAAATTTTGAAACAAAAAAACTCTTTCCGTCTCCTGTGAGTGTTACGGAAGAAAACAGGAAAAAAGCGTCAGAATTCATAAATGGACTCGAAGCATACGGAGGAATGGATATAGTGCCTGCTTTTGACAGAAGCTTTTTCCCTGAGAACTATGACCTGAAGCCCGTATTTCTCGGTATAGTCCACAGCGGCCATCCTCTTATAACATACGGACAATCCTGCATACAGAAAGCGGACAGATATGAAGGAATGTCGGCAGGGGTAATTGTAATTAATTATGATGATAATTCCTTTGTTACAGATCTTGTGCAGCAGGTAAACGGTCTCTCTCTAAGGGTAAATGATCCGGCAAATCTGGACGGTGCTTTTTCAAAGGTTGAAACCTGTGCTCTTCAGGGAGGAAAATATAATATTACCTGTAAATGCAGTACTTCGGATAAATCTGTAATACCTGTTCCGTCGAGTAAAATCGATATAACTCCCGCGAGTCCTGCGTTCTTTTATGTGAGACTTCCGAAGGGATATAAACAGGATATTTCTGTCGTCATAAAAGAAGAAGACACCGGAAAAATCTTGAGAGAAGTCAATTTGAAGAAAGAACATAGAGAAGTAAGTGACGACCATATAGGAAGATTATGGGCCTATAATTATCTTGTAGAAGCCCGTAACAGGGAGATTGCAAATAAACTTTCAGATGAAGAATTCAGTGCAACCGTTACACTTGCAAAGGATTATTATATGGTTTCACCTTATACGGCACTTATAGTACTCGAAACACAGGAACAGTATAAACAGTTCGGCATAGACAGAAACTACAATGGCGAAATGACTGCTCCATCCATACCTGAACCGGAAACAGTGTTTATGATTATCGTTATGATTTTAATTGCTATTGTTATTTATTACAGGTCGGGGAAGGTCGTGACGCGTAACGCGTAACGCGTGAAGGGTGTTCGGTGAATATTTCACCGGTCACCCTTTACTTTTTAGGGAGGCCATTCAATTGTTCCAGAGGATCTGCAGAAAAGCATCAATCATATTCCTTTTTATTGCCCTTTTGTTTTTCTATAGAAACGAGGTTCTCTGGTTAATAAGAACATGGACGGGAAAAGGTTACGATTCTTACGGATACATTGCACTTATAGCTTTTCTCATTTATATGAGAAATTTTTCTGTGAAAAAAAGTAATAATATTATTTTATCTGCCATAGCTATAATGTCCGTCATATCTATCTTCATAAGAAATACAGGCATAAATATTATTTCCGCTCTGTTTTTTATCATCTCTCTTTCCTTGCTTATATATTATTATTTCAGCGAAAACATAAGAGAAAATCCTCCGGCAATTCTTATACTGTTCCTCATGCTGCCCTGGACCCATCATATAAATATGTTCTTCGGATTTTTTCTTCGCAGACTGAGCACTTCAGTGGCAGCTTTTTTTCTTCGCATGGGAGGAGTATCTGTTGAAATACACGGGACAATGATTTTTTTAAATCAAATAAGGCTGGAAGTGGGTGCTCCCTGCTCCGGTTCTAAATATCTTTTTTTTACTGCCTTTTTTCTTATACTTCTCGGACTCTTTATGAAACAGAAGGTAATTCTGTTAATACCTTTATCTGTTATTACTGCCATAATATGCAATATATTCAGAATAGTATCCATAGCCTATTTAAGAATTTTTCTTAACGGCGAAGAAAGTCTCGTCTTTCATAATATTATCGGTATATTTTATTTTATAATAGCCATACTGGGAGTATATTTATTATGGAAAAAAACATCATCCTGGAAGTATCACTGGCTCTTTTTCTTATAATTCTTTCTATGTTTACAGGTGGAAAAAAGACATCAGAGAAAAATGAATACTCTCTGAAACTGCCTGAAGTGATAGAAAACCACAGAGGAGTTCCTGTGGTATTATCGGAAGAAGAACAGAATTTTGCGATAACTACAGGTACGAATATAGTAAAGGAAAATTACGGAACCTTTACCGTAACAGTAATATCCTCAGGAAATGATGCAAGACTCCTCCATTCTCCAAGAGTATGTTATGAAGCATGGGGATATTTGATATACAGTGAAGAAATTATAAATATAACAGACCGTTTTGAAACGGTTAAAATGACCGTTATTAAGAACAATCGTAAAGAAACTCTTTATTACTGGTTTTTTAATAAAAATAATAAAAGTACTTCTTTCCCGGATGTATTTATTTCATCCATGAAAGGAGAAAAAAACTGGTCTCTTGTAACTGTAGTATGTGTCGGAGAAGATAAGGATATTAAAAATATAATAATGTATCTTGATAAATTTCTACAGGAATTTATATGAGAAGCGTGATGCGTGATGCGTAATGCGTGATGCGTAATGCGTAATGCGTGATGTGAGGACAGATTCTCATCCTTCGTTGTGACCGGACGATCATGGGTGTTTATGGGGTGATCGGGATAACAGGAAAATTTTGTGCCCGATAAATTGTTAATAATAGTCAGGGAGATTTATAAATAGACTTATGTTATAATATACGGGAAATATATCTGGTCTCATAACAACATCGTCATGCGTAAAGCGTGATGCGTGATGTGCGATATAAACTCGTAAAGCGTGATGCGTCACGATTGAGACCGGATAAGAAAGGACATGCAACATGGATAAACGGCAGGTAATAGAAGAAGTGAGAAAATTTCACTGCACATACGGCGCCGGAA
>CALARM010000273.1 GCA_937888925.1 uncultured Synergistia bacterium
AAGGTTATTTTGTCAATATTATATTGAAGCAAGTTTTGGGTAGTCGTAAAAAAAAACTATCTGTCTTGACATAAGATACTATATATTATATAATGATGCAAATTAAATAAACATATGTGAAGAAGCTCACGAGCTTCTCTTTTTGCTTTATTGGGTTACATTTAAATGCTGTAACTTCTGTGTGACAATAAAATATTGAATTTATATAGTGAAGAAGCTCTCTTGAAGCTTCTTTTTTATTTTAAAAGTTGGAGGCGTTTTGATGAAGCAGGATCAGATAGAAGATTTTTGTTTGAGAAATCTGATGCAGTTCTTACCTAAAAAATCCATAAAAAAAATACTGGAAGATACTCTGTCGAGTGCTGAAAGTGAAGGGCATTTCAGACAGATGGCAACGGCTGCACTTGAAAATATACAGCAGGAAGTCAGTCTCATAAATATATATCTTAAAGATGAAAAGCAATAACCGTGACGCGTAATGTGTGACGGGTAGAACTGACGTTCAGAACTAAATAAACATTCGGGGGAGGTAAAGGATGTCGCTATTTAAAGATATTTGTTTTAAAGTAGAAACTTTTTTAAAGGAATCATGGTCTGGATTATTTACCAGGCAGGATGTTAATTTTTTTACTATAAAACAGGGTTCTGCAATTATCCATGTATTTATTCAGGATTACGGCGACACAGAGACGCTGGTGAAATGTAGAGCCTATGTAGTGAATGGCGCAGAATTCACTCATAGTCTGCTTAAAAGATTACTGCTTATGAACAGTGAAGACCTCAGTTTCGGAAAATTCGGCATTGATAAAAATGGTTATATAGTTTTAGATCATGTTATGCTTGGTTCTACACTTGATAAAGAAGAATTAATATGTTCAGTTAAAGAAATAGGTATGATGGCAGATGAACTTGATGATATGCTGGTAAAACATTACGGAGGTAAAACGGCGATAGAGACATCTGTTGACAGATATAAAGATTGATTTTTTTTCGTGACGCGTTACGGGAGTGAAACTGTCTGCAAAAGTTTACTCCTCTTATAAAGAAGGAATTCCTCCTTATTATATAGAATAGAACTCTACACAAAAAATTTCCGCCGGTCGTAAAATTATCCTTTACGCATCACCCGTTACGAAGTAAGGAGTTAACCATATGGCAGAAGATTTATTGATACAAATAAAAAATCGCATTGAACATTTACTTGCCCGTACCCCTCTTCCTATGCCTGATGAGATAAACAGGGAATTAAACATAATTTATATGGTATATCAAAAAAATTTATTACCTCAAATCCTTGATAAGTATTTCAAAACCGTAATTAACCTTTCAAGACATGTAAATGACAAAATTTTTGCCCTCTCAGCCATACATGAAGGTTTTTCAAAAAATCTTCACGCCTATCTTCTGAGTACTGCAAGAGATATTTTTGCCGTACTGTCCGTTATGGGAGCCAAAGAACAGAATGATAAAGCAGAAACTACTTTTTTTGAAGAAGGTCTGGCATTACTTGCAAGTCAGGCTTCAGAATTATCTCTGCTGGGGGCTGCAGATGCACATAAAAGGGTTGAAGTGGATCATCTTGCCTATGAATTATCAAACGATCTCTGGGACAGTGCTGCAGGCAATAAAAAGATTAAGAATATAACAATAGAGCAGTCAGAAACAGTAGCCCTTCAGATAGATGCAGTTGTTGAAAAGATGAAACGTTCTGCCAATCCGTTTCTTACCTGTATGGCAATTTATAATGTATTGCTTTACATGTATCTTGTCAATCTCGTAAGAAGAATCGAGAGAGTTATTAATAAAGAAGCTGAATGATAATAAATGTGTGTCATGCGTAATGGTCCACAATCCTGTCCATCCCGAAAATCCCCCCCAATCTCTGTCTAGGGGTAGCACACTCTATTTCTGCCGCCATGTTTTGCTTTATACACAGACGCATCTGCCTGTGCCATGAGATCAGTTTTATTTGTAGCATCTTCCGGGTAACTGGCAACTCCGATACTTGCTGTTATTTTTACATCTCTCTGATTTAATCTGAGTTGTATTGCCTGTCTTATTCTTTCTGCAGTATTGATGGCAGTTTTTTTATCTGCTTCAACCAGTATGAGGGTAAATTCATCTCCTCCGTATCTGCAGACTATATCTGTATCACGGACATAACTTTTCAATAACTTGCATATTTCCTTTAATAATATGTCACCATCGGGATGACCGTAAGTATCGTTATATTGTTTGAAGTGATCCGTATCTACCATAAGCATGGCCATATGTGTTTGATATCTCTGCGCTTTCTGAACCTCTTCTTCGAGTTTTTCCTGAAAATATCTGTGTGTATAGAGACCTGTCAGACCGTCTGTAGTTGCCATGTTATGAGTTTTTTCATAGAGCTTTGCATTTGTAACGGCTATGGAAGTCTGGTTTGCTAAAGTACTTAAAAGATTTAAATCGTCATGGCTGAAAGCATTGGCTTTCTGCTGTCCCACATATATAACACCTATACATTCATCTTTACTTATAAGAGGCACTGCCATTTCAGAACGTTCATATCTTATCATTGGAGGAGGGTTTTTTTCAACTTCAGTATCTGTTATGATATATGGCTTTCTTTCAGATGCAACCCATCCTACTATTGTTTCTGAAGAAGATATGGGAAAGGTTTTAACTGTGAATACATATTCCCTGTACGGCCCTGTCACTTCTTCGGCTACAAGCTGCGGTTCTCCTTCTACATCTTTTATGAGAAAAACTATACAGGTCTGACAGGAAACTAATTTTTTTATCATTCTGTTAATAACTTCATAGGTATCTTCTAACTTGAGGCTGTTGCCAAGTTCCTGGCTGGCCTGAAGTAATATTTCCAGATTTTTCTTTTCTTTTTCTAATTCTTTTTTGACATGTTCTCCTTTGACAACTACTGCTTCGACCTCTTTATTTGCTGCATTCTGAACTACTGCAGGCACATTTGAAAGAAACCCCTGTAGTTTAATAGAATTGTAAATTCTTTGCAGTAAATAAACAGGTAACAATATAAATATAGAAGAAACAGGGAAATTAATACGATAGAATACTGCTATACTTATACCAAGAGGTAAAATGCATATGTAGTAAGGCCAGATTTCACCCCAGTGCCATTCCCATACATGCCTGAAATTAAGTTCTTCCTGTGTGGATATGAACAAAGACATAATACCTGTGTCCAGGAAAAAATAGAGCAGTGAAGATACGATAATAGCCAGCATATTCATCCAGTTGTTTAAGAACATAACATTACCGCTCTGTCTGTCAATTGAAGAATATACTACACCTGCGATTAAAAGACATACTACATTCTGACCTGTTCTGAATATAATTTCTTTAAGTTTCTGACCATTTATTATGGAAACTACTATTACGGAAACAAAAGATATTACGATAGCTATTTCTTTCCCAAATAATAAAAGACATGCATAAAATATACCGCTGCTTACTGTAACCTGTCCCTGCTGAGGCATTTCCACTGAAAAATAACTGTAAATAAGGGCAATTGCCATCAGGATAATAATGCCAACTATATCAGTTGCATGGGTTACATAATATCCGGTAAGATTTGTAATAATAAAAATTATAGAATAAATAAATCCTATAAGACCTGTTATTCCTAATGCTATAACCAGTATAATATTTTTTTTCATAAGAAACCTGTCTTCAGGCTCTAAAAGAGCCTGTTAATTTTTTAATAAAGATAAATAGATATTTTCTATCTGGCCGGTAATATTTTTTACTGAAAAATCCCTGGCTCTTTCTTTTGCATGTTTTGATATAGTTTCTCTTTTCAGATTGTTATTTAACAGAGAGAGAACAGAATCTGAAAATTCTTCTACATGTTCCTCACATAATAATCCGTCAAGACCATGTCTTACAGTATCTTCATATCCCGGTGCTCTGACTGCTACCACAGGAATAGCGCTGGCCATAGCTTCCAGTAATACAACAGGGTGAACTTCTGTTTTAGAAGTGCTGACAAATATATCGGCTGCTCCGTAGTAATCTTTAATATCTTTATTATTTATCTCTCCTGTAAGAATAACATCTTCGGAAAGGTTTTCTTTATTTATAAAATTTTCTATTCTTTTTCTCTCCGGCCCTTCTCCTACAAGCATAAGTTTTATATTGTTATATTTTTTACGAATGTCTTTAAAGCATGTAATCAAAAATTCTATATTCTTCTCTCTGGCAAGTCTTCCTACAAAAATTAAAATTTTCTCTTCCCGTGATATGGAATATCTGTCTTTTATTTTATTTCCATTTAATTTACTGAATATATCCGGTTCTATACAATTTGGTACTACCTTTATCCTGGAGGATATTCCGTATTTCTCAAGCTGTCTTTTCCTGGATTCCGCAGGTATAATAAGGGCATCACATCTATTTGAGAAATTTTTAAGAGCCCATAAAGTCATAGATCTGACAATATATCTGTTAAATGGTATATAATGAATATATTCCTCATATTGGGTATGTAATGTTGCAACTAAAGGTATATGGAGTTTCCTGGCAACATATTGCCCCGCCCTTCCCATAAGGAAAGGGTGGTGGCAGTGTATAAGGTCTAAATCAAGAGAATTAATAATCTTAAAAATCCTCCTTGAATAGGGAAGTCCCAGAGGATAATTGACTTTTGACCATAAATTTATAGATTTAAATCTATATATATTACTACTTTCATCTTTATATCCCGGATATTCGGGAGCAAATATATATATTTTATGGTTTAACTCCGCAAGAGAATTGAAAAGATTTTCAATAGATGTAACCACCCCGTTTACAACAGGTTTATATACATCTGTAAATATGCCTATCTTTAAACACCTTTTCATAACTACATTACATTCCAAATTAATTAAAAAAATCCTTCTCTCAGTTCAATATTATTTAGGTACTTTAAATACATGAGGATGGATATCGTCTGTTTCATTTATGGTAAGACGTATC
>CALARM010000274.1 GCA_937888925.1 uncultured Synergistia bacterium
TGATGAAGTCTTATGATTTACTGTCTATTCATTTTCATATTTGGTTGTGACCGCTCCGGCCATGCCTGTTAAAGTGAAAATAATAGGACATTAATCATTCTTCACCCTTCACTATCAACAATTCATCAAAACCTTCATTCAGAGAAGGTTCTTCAAATTCTTTTTTCATATCTTCTATTTCCAGTTCAGATACTCTGGGAGAAGATTCTTCCCCGGCTAATCTTCTCCTCTTATTTCTTTCCTGCCATATATGTTCTTCCACAGAAAACCATAAAGCCTTTATATGAACATATTTTTCTCTGGCAAAATCAACAATCTTTTTTCTTCGTCTTTCGGTGAGATTCGCCCGGTCAATAACAACATTAAATCCCATATCAAGAGCTTTTTCGATACACTTCAATTCCAGCTTTTTTGCTACTTTTTTATTGCCTCCTGCCATACGGGTAAGCTCATAAAGGGAAATCCTTATATACTCAGGTAATTTTTCTCTACAGTAAGTTGTTTTTCCCGATCCGGGAAAACCTATTAAAATAATTATTTCCTGCATAATTTTATATAATTTTGTAAAGTCACTACCCTTCACAGGGCGAACACAGTGGTTCGCCCCTACTTTTCACTCTTCACTTTTCACGACTCACTCTTTAAAAACCTTCTGAAGCACTCTTACCAGTTCATCCACCCTGTAAGGTTTCTGTATAAAACCTGCCAGTCCCTGTCCGGGGAAACGGCTTATTGCTTCCTGTTCGTTATAACCGCTTGAAAGAATAACCTGCACATCCTTTCTGAGACGGCGAAGTTCTTTAAAGGTTTCTTCTCCATTCATATGAGGCATAGTCATATCCAGCAGTACTGCTCCTATATCATCAATATTATTTTTAAATATTTCAATACCTGCTATACCATCGTCTGCAGTGAGCACAGTAAAGCCAAGTTTGTTCAACATAGCTTTTGCTACAGTACGGACAGTTTTCTCATCATCAACTACAAGTACCGTTCCTTTGCCATGCCAACTTTTAGATTCAGATTTTTCTTTTTCAATCATTTTACTATCAATGTTCGATGCAGGAAAAAGCACCCTGAAATTGGTTCCTCTCGCAGGTTCGCTGTAAATTTTTATACATCCATGATGACTTCTGACTATACCGAGGACTGCCGCAAGTCCGAGACCTCTTCCGGTGAATTTTGTTGTAAAAAATGGATCAAAAATCTTATTCTGAATTTCTCTTGTCATACCACAACCTGTATCTGCCACTTCAAGATATACATAATAACCTTCAGGAAGATTTTCGTTTATATAACTCTCAGAAAGATAGGCATAATCACAGTACATAACTCCCGTATTCAATGATATGACACCGCTGTATTCCCCTATGGCATCGGAAGCGTTTATGATCAGATTCATAATGATCTGACGTATCTGGGTTGCATCACCTTCTATCAGAGGAAGGTCTCTGGAAAAATTATATTTCAGTATACATTTCTTGGAAATAGAAACTTCAAGAAGGTGGCTCATTTCCTGAACTATACTGGAAATATGAAGAGGTTGAATTAAAAATTTCCCTTTACCTGAATAGGCAAGCATCTGTTTTGTTAAGTCTGCTGCTCTTCTTGCAGCAATTACAATCTGCTGTACACTGTCTCTCGCAGGGGACAGAGGAGAGAGGTCGAGGAGAGTAAGATCTGCATATCCCAGAATTCCTGTAAGTATATTATTGAAATCATGGGCGATACCGCCGGCAAGTACTCCGAGACTTTCCAGTTTCTGAGCATGTTGAAGCTGTTGTTCAAGCTTCTTTCTCTCCTCTTCTGCCTTCCTTTTTTCTGTAATATCCCTGACCAGAGAGAGAACTTTTTCACTGCCACATGGCACAATACGGCTTTCAAAATATTTCTCCTGTCCGTCGATAAACAGACTGTATTCCATCGATTGCCCTTTACCTGTTTCCAGAGCTTTATTTAAAAGTTTCATAACTGTTTCTGAAATATCAGATGGCAATATATCTTTCAGGTTTTTACCAAGAAACTGTTCCGGTGAGACAAGGAGAGCTTTTATGTCAGATGAATGGTAATCCCAGAATATACCGTTTTTATCATATATAAACATAATATCAGGTATGGCAGCAAGCAACGCTCTATTCCTGCTTTCACTTTCTTTCAATGCCTGTTCAGCCATCTTCTGCTCTGTTATATCAAAAATTACACCGTCTATATAAAGAAGACTGCCATCCGTTCCCAGAACAGGTCTGCCTCTTTCGGAAAAATATCTCTGATGGCCATCTTTACAGTTAAAACGATATTCCATTTGAAACGTCTCATTATCCTCAACTGCCTTTGCTACTATTTTCAGTACATTCTGCCTGTCTTCTTCTTCTACCAGATGGTAAATAGAACACATAGCTCCTTCAGAAATCTCTTCCTGTTTAAAACCTGTCAGAGGTAAAAGCATATCATTGAAAAATTTCATCTTATAGCCTTCTCTTACAAATATCCTGTAAACGATACCGGGTAAATTCTGTGCAAGAGTCCTGTATGAATATTCACTTTCTCTTAATCTGTCTTCTCCTTTCTTACTTTCTGTTATATCAGTAATAAAGCCTTCCAGGGCAACTATATCACCATTACCGGAAAAGACACCCTGTCCTTTTTCCCAGACCCATTTTTCTCCATTTCTTGACGTAATAATTCTGTAAACAATTTCAAAAGGTCTCTTTTCTGCCACAGAAACCTGAATCTGCTGTATGACCATCGCCTGATCTTCATAATGAATAATATCACTATAGGATAATCTTTTATTATCAATCAAATCATGAGGATCGTAACCTGTTAAATGAAAACATCCTTCACTTACGAATTCCATAGTCCAATTACTATCATATTTACATCTGTAGGCCATGCCGGGGAGATTGCTCATAAGAGTAAGAAGTTTTCTTTGAATTTCCCTGAGTTCTTCATCTGCTTTTTTTCTCTCAATTCTTATTTTTGCTTCCCTTAATTCCCTTTCAATAGCAGGAACCAGTCTTTTCAGGTTATTTTTCAGAATATAATCATGGGCTCCTGCCCTCATAACTTCCACTGCAATATCTTCACCTATGGCACCTGATACGATAATAAAGGGAAGATCTATAGCTTTTTCTTTTAAAATTTCCAGAGCTGAGAGGCCGTTAAAATGAGGCATAGAATAATCGGAAATAATAATATCCCATTTCTCATGGTCCAGTGCTTTACATAATTCTTCTCTGTTATCAACTCTTTTATAAGAAGGTTTTAAACCGGATCTTTTTAATTCCCTGATGAGTAATATGGCATCATCTTCCGAATCTTCAATAAGAAGAATATCAATATTAAAAAACATAAACGACCTCCCTTTAATTCTATTTATTTCATGTTAACAGGAGACACATTCATTACAAGCCAGTAAAGCTGCAGTTGTTTTACAGACTCTATAAACTGTGAAAAATCAACAGGCTTCTGAATATAACTGTTTGCTCCCAGTTTATAACTTTCTACTATATCCCTTTCTTCTTTCGAAGACGTTAGAACTACAACAGGCAAAAATCTGGTTCTTTCAGTGGATCTTATTTTTCTGAGCACTTCGAGCCCGTCAATTTTAGGCAATTTCAAATCAAGTAATATTAACTGTGGAAGTTCAACTTCATGGTCATTTTTTCCAAAAAGATAATCTATTGCTTCCACACCATTTCGACATATGACAATATCGTTCATTACATTGTTTTTCTTTAGAGCCCTCAATGTGAGAAGTTCGTCATCAGGGTTATCCTCAACGAGTAATATAACTTTCTTGCTCATTTTAATCATCCTTTTCTGTCGTGACGCGTGACGCGTGGCTGATAAATTATTTAGATAAATCGTTTCTATATAGTCTTCATCTAAAGCTTTATTTTACGCCATCAAATGAAAATTCCTATACTTTTAAATTATTCATAGGCAAAATACCAGTCAGAATAGATGACTTTACCATTCTGACATACAAAATAAAGATAATCATGGAAGCCGCGCCAGAAATATATGAGATGTTCTTTATCAATATCTTCATAACCTCCCGGTTTGTATTCTTTTTCCATAATATGAGGAGGCTTATCTTTATCATTATGATATCTCATATCCGGCTCTCCCATTAAATTTATTATATCATATTCTGTGTAATTTGAATTTCCGAGAAGTTCACCGAGTTTTACCATAACAGTATGGTATCTGCCGCCCCAGCTATCAAGCTCTTTATTCCATTCCTTACCGCCGTTAAACCATCCTTTCTGGCAGCGAAAATTTTTATATTCTTCCAGTAAAGATTTCAGGTCTTTATCATTACACTCTCCGGCAGAATAGCATGGTATGAAATTGAGTATTATAAAAAAAAGAATTATAAATATATTTCTTTTCATACGTCACTGAGCCTCAAATGTAAAATAAAAAATAGCCCCTTTTTCTGTGTGTCCTTCTGCATATGTGTCCCTCAATCTTCTCCCTTTACATTCCAGGTAAATGCAAAGAATAACGTAGCAATTACAGAACAGAGAACAAGGAGAAAAAAACCGCCGTCCCATCCGTAATGATCTACAACCCATCCCAGCCCCCATCCTGATACTATACCACTCATATACCCGAAAAATCCTGTAAGTCCTATAGCTGTTGCAGCGGCTCTCTTAGTAGCTATATCAACAGTCATTATACCTACAAGAAACTGAGGGCCATAAATAAAAAAACCTATAAGGAATAACATAAGTGTGTCCAGCCAGGGAAAACCTGCAGGTAACTTCCAGAAAATAAATATTGCTATAACCGTAAAAACCATATAAATTACACATACAGGGCCTCTTTTGCTCTTAAAATATCTGTCTGTAAGCCATCCTGCCAGGAGGGAACCCACAAGGCCTGCCACTTCAAAACCTGCAGTCATCCCCCCTGCCTGTACCAGTGAAATCCCCCTCATTTCATTCAGGAATGTAGGAGCCCAGT
>CALARM010000275.1 GCA_937888925.1 uncultured Synergistia bacterium
AGCTCGAAGAAGAAATACCGGAAGAAAAGCTCGAAGAAGAAATACCGGAAGAAAAGCTCGATGAGGAAGAGGAGGAAGAAGAGGAAGAGGAAGAGGAAGAAGAGGAGGAAGAGGAGGAAGAGGAGGAAGAAGAGGAGGAAGAGGAGGAAGAAGAGGAAGAGGAAGAGGAAGAAGAGGAAGAAGGAGAAAGAAAAAAAATCAAAGAACATAAAATAGAACTAAAACCAGTTGAACAGGAGAAAAAATCTGAGAAGGTAGTTATTTGTTCTTTATGCCAGAGAAAAAATCCTGGGAGAAATAGAATTTGTAGTTATTGTTTTAATTATATAGAAGAAAAACAGGTAGAAGTAATAAGGGAAGAAAATATACCTGTGGAAAAGGTGGAAAAATCTGAAGAAATTATAAAGGAATCTTACAGAGAGATAGGAAAAGATGTAATTATTGAAAAACCAGAGTACAAAGAAGAAATCCTGGAAAAAATAGAAAGAGAAAAATCAACAGCAGTAAAGAAAGAAGAAGGAAAAGAAAAAAAAGAAGAAGAAAAAGTTATTATTTGTCCTTTATGTCAGAGAAAAAACCCTGTAAAAAATAAAATGTGCAAATATTGTTTTAATTATCTGGGTAATTAGAGGTATTATTTATGAATTTAACAAAATCAGAAGAGTTATTTAAAAAAGCAATTAATGTTATTCCCGGAGGAGTTAATAGCCCGGTAAGAGCTTTTCGTGCAGTAGGCGGTGTTCCTCTTTTTATAGCAAAAGCAAAAGGGGCAAAAATTTATGATGTAGATGGGAATGAATATATAGACTTTGTATGTTCATGGGGTCCGTTACTTCTGGGTCATGGTAATACTAAGATAATAGAAGAGATAAAATTAAAGCTTGAGGAAGGAACAACCTTTGGTGCTCCGACCGGTCAGGAAATAGATCTTGCGGAAAAGATAATAGAGATTTTTCCTTCTATTGATATGATAAGACTTGTCAGTTCCGGGACAGAAGCTACTATGAGTGCCATAAGACTTGCCAGAGGTTATACAGGTAAGGATAAAATTGTAAAATTCGAAGGTTGTTATCATGGTCATGTAGACTCACTTCTTGTAAAATCCGGTTCAGGAAGTATGACTTTTGGTGTTCCTACAAGCCAGGGTATACAGAAAGCAGCAGCACATGACACAATAGTCTTACCTTTTAATAATATTGAAATTTTTGAAAAATTAATAAAAGAACATTCTCAGGATATAGCAGCAGTAATTATGGAACCTGTTCCCGGTAATATGGGAGTAGTAATTCCACAGGATGGTTATCTTAAAGCCATAAGACAGATAACTGAAAAATATAACATTCTGTTGATATTTGATGAGGTTATTTCAGGTTTCAGGCTGGCTCCGGGAGGAGCTCAGGAAAAATTTAATATTAAAGCTGACCTGACATGTCTTGGGAAAATAATAGGAGGAGGACTTCCTGTAGGAGCATACGGTGGTAAGAAAGAAATAATGGAATATGTATCTCCTGTCGGCGGAGTATATCAGGCAGGTACTCTTTCAGGTAATCCTCTGGCAGTAGCAGCAGGACTTGCTACAATAAATTTACTGATTGAACTTGAAAAAGGTGGATTATACAGAGAGCTTGATGAAAAGACTGAGAAATTTTCATGTGAATTAAAAAAGGCTGCAGATGCAGAGGGAGTAAATATAACTATCAATCAAATTGGCTCTATGTTGACAATTTTCTTTACAGATAAGCCTGTATTTGATTACATCAGTGCAAAAACTGCTTCCGAAAGCAGATACGCTTTGTTTTTCTGGAAAATGCTTGAAGAAGGAATATATTTACCGCCATCTCAATATGAGGCAATGTTTATTTCTGTTGCTCACACAGAAGAAATTTTTAAAAAAACATTGGATGCATCAGTATTAGCCTTTAGAGAAATAAAAAAACAGAATAAGGAATGATATAATGGTAACAGCTTATATTTTATTACAGGTTTCTTCCGAACATGATAAAGTTGTATGGAATGAATTAACAGCATTACCCAATGTAGTGGAAGCTGCCTGGATTTATGGAGAGTTTGATACACTTCTGAAAGTAGAATCACCTTCTCTTGATGAACTGGATGAATTTATTTTCGATGAGTTAAGAAAAATTGATGGCATAAAATCTACAAAAACATTACTTGTCTCCAAAATGAAATAGTCTGTAGTGATAATTATGAGAATTTTATTAATTGAAGATGAAAAAAAAGTAGCTCGTTTTATAAGTAAAGGTCTCATTGAAGAATCCTATGCAGTAGATGTGGCATATGATGGAGAAGAAGGATTATATCTTGCTGAAGTGAATGATTATGACCTGATTATACTTGATATTATGTTACCTAAAAAAGACGGATTTGAAGTATTAAGAAGTTTGCGTAATAAAGGTTTTACAACTCCGGTAATTATGTTAACAGCAAGAGATGAATTAGAAAGTAAAGTTCAGGGGCTGGATCTTGGTGCAGATGATTACATGACAAAACCTTTTGCTTTTTCTGAACTTATGGCCAGAATAAGAGCTATTATGAGACGTAAGCAGGAAAAAGCCGATAACAGATTACAGTTAGGTGATCTGGTAATAGATGCAGTAACCCGTACTGTAACAAGGGGAAATAAACCTGTAGAACTTACAAATAAAGAGTATGCTCTTTTAGAATATTTTATCAGGAACCCTGGTAGAGTTTTAAGCAGAACAATGATAGCCGAACATGTATGGGATTATCAGTTTGATCCTATGACAAATGTAATAGATGTTTATGTAAACTATCTCAGACAGAAAATAGATAAAGGATTCGAAAAGAAATTAATCCACACAATCAGAGGTGTAGGCTACGTTATCAGGGAGTAAAAAAACAGAGGTCTGCTCAATAAAATGTTTAAATCCATAAAATTTAAACTTATACTCTGGTATTTTATAGTTTTAACTTTAATACTGGCTACTTTCAGTATTCTCCTTTATTTCAGTTACAGATATAACCTTTACAGCCGTATAGACGGTTCCCTTCAATCACGGGCAGAAGCTGTATCCAGTCTTATAAATATTCAAAAACCTGATCTTATAGTACATTTTAACTTTACCGAATCAGGTTATTTAAATATCGATAGAATAGGCATCAACTATCCTGCCAATAATCCTCTTTACCCATTCATTGATCAGGCCAGAATTTACGGTCAATTTATTCAGATAGTTGACGTGAAGGGAAATATAGTAAAAAAATCCAGTAACCTTGGGGATAAAATAATTTATCTCAGAGAAGATTTACTTGGAGAAGCATTAAAAGGCAATTTATTTTTCCAGACTCTTCATCTGGATCAGAATATAACCATCAGGTTTCTCACATATCCTGTAAAAGACTGGCAGGGAAATGTCATATATATTATTCAGGTAGGAACACTATTGAATGAAGTGCAGGCATCACTTGAAAAATTTTCCCTTGGCCTTATGGTTACAGTGCCTGCCACTCTGCTTCTTGCCCTTCTTGGAGGTTTTATCATGGCAGGACGTGTTCTAAAACCAATTGAAGAGATAAATATTACTGCAAAAAAAATTAATGCTGAAAATCTTGCTCAGAGGCTTCATATAAATAATTCGGAAGATGAAATCGGAAAACTGCAGATAACACTGAATCAGATGTTTGACAGGTTGGAGAATGCCTTTTCTGCTCAGAAACGTTTTACTGCAGATGCGTCACATGAACTGAGAACCCCTCTTACAGTACTTAAAGGAGAAATAGAAATAGCTCTGAAGAAAATCAGAAGTCCTGAAGAATATAAAGAAGTGTTGGAAAGCAGCATGGAAGAAGTGGACAGGCTGACCAATATAGTAAAAGATCTTCTTTTTCTGGCGAAAGCGGATGATGGTAAAAAACTGTTAAACATTGAAGAGATGCAACTGGATAGAATCTGTGAAGATACAACAAGACAGATAGAATTTCTGGCAAGGGAGAAGAAAATTCAACTGGAAACTCATATAGACAGTGATATAAAAATAAATGGAGATGCTGATAAAATCAAACAGGTTTTATTAAATCTTCTCGATAATGGAATAAAATATAATAAAGAAAATGGTAAAGTCAGTCTTATTGTCAGCCAGAAAGAGAATTATGCAGAAATAAAAATTTCAGATACAGGTATTGGAATTCCTTCCGAAGATATACCTCATATATTTGAAAGATTCTACAGAGTAGACAGAGCAAGAACAAGGGAAATAGGAGGCAGCGGTCTGGGTCTTGCCATAGTAAAATGGATAGTTGAAGCCCATAAAGGTACGATAAGTGTTACAAGCGTGAAATCAGAGGGTACGACTTTTATATTGCTATTGCCAGTATCTACTAACTAATCTTTTCCTTCACTCTATTACAACAAATCTCCCGTATCTAACGTTCCTGCAATGGTATTATCTTCATCCAGAATACTGTCCAGCCCGTCAGATATATCTTCTGTGCCGGCTTTCTGAAATTCAAAAGAAAAATCTGTATTGGTACCGCTCATATTCTCCATACGGAGAGTAAAATGATCGCCAAATTTTATCTCCTTCTGTCCGTCTACAGTATCTCCTGTATCATTTATTATACAGGCTTTTTCCGAAACCAGTAAGAATTTATTTCTTTTTCTCTGTATAACAGCGGCAATACCTTCTACATTTGGTAATTCAAATTGATCCGGTGTAGAAAAAGTACCTCCTATCATATCTACAGAGCCTCCTGATGCCAGTTCATATGTATGTATTACAGGAGGCATACCTTCCATTTTAATAGATATACTGATAGGTTTAACAGAACCGGTCAATTTAGTGAAAAGAATATAGAGAAAAATTATAACAAAAATAATGGCTATAATACCGGCAAGATAAATGAGAATCATTGATCTTTCATAAACTAAATGGAAAGTAAAATTTTTCTTATCTTTTAGATCGTCTTTTAGTCCGGGGATCACGATAGATCTCCCTTTATAAGTTTCCACAGGACTCTTACCGCCATCCAGAGTAAATGTAAGTTTACCGTCAACCGTAGAAAGGGTACTGAAATTACCGGCTCCAGGGAAGACAATTTCTATTGATAAAGGTACGGTTGTATGAGGTGGCAATTTTTCTATTTTAATATTATTACCGCTGGCAGACTTATTTATAAATTTTATTTCAGGAACTGGCCGGGGAAAATCTTCTATTGACATATTAACAGATATATTTTTAAATACCGAATACTTGTAATTATTTACAAGTTCAAAATCTTTTTTTATAGTGGTACCTTTCAGAGGAACTTTACCCCAGTCAGTATTATTATCTACAGGTTTAATATCAATAGTAGAATTTTCTTTTTCATATAAACCTGTCAATTCTTTCAGTAATTTTTTATCTACTGTAATTTCAGGAGTTTTTACCGGCACAGGAGTATTTTGCGGTTTTTTATGTGAAAGAGACGAAAGGAATTTTATCCACCAGTCATCAAGTTCACCGCCCATACTATCTAAAGGTGCTTTCAATGAAAAGGCTTTAATCTTAACGCTCATAAGTTGAAAAGGTTCATACCCCTGAAGGCATTTTTTTTCTGCTTCTTTATAGGTAAGGTATGGCGTATCATTCTGATCAAAATATGGGCTACTCTGAGGCGGGTCCGGTATAAAATCACTCACTATGAGAAGAATCTGCTTTCTTTTATCCGGTTCATCATAATAGTAATCTGTGAGCTGAAGCAAACTTTCCATAATAGCTGAAGCAATATCTGTATAATCGCCATCAGGCGAAGGAGCTTCAGGGAAATGTTTTAATATGTCCGGCAAATTATTCCCGGTAACTGTGAAAGAAGAGGATTTTTCCGGCTTATTGGCAAATTTTATGATACATACTCTATCTCCCGGTTTTAAAGCATTTTTCATCCACGTCTGAAGGGCTTTTTTTATTGTGGAAAGATTATGAACGCTTTTAGAGGTATCTATCGTAATAACTACATCCATAGGTTCATTTCCGAAATCAATTTGAGAAAAAACAGGAACAGTAAATAATATACATAAGATAATAGAAAAGAAAAATTTACGCATATAATATCACCAACTATATATTTATAATGTATTTATTATAGCATTTTTATAATGCCCGGAATACTTTCAGGTTTTTTGGAAGAAAAACTGTATACATGTCCGTCATTGGAGGTAATATAA
>CALARM010000276.1 GCA_937888925.1 uncultured Synergistia bacterium
GGAGCCTCCGCAGATTGTTTCATAATACTGATATCTGTCGTTACCGAAGGTAAAATTATTCATAGTACCCTGTGATGCAGCCATGACTCCGAGAGCACCGTACAGCGCATCTGTTATACATTGAGATGTTTCTACATTGCCTGCCACGACTGCTGCAGGATGGACAGGATTTAACATTGAGCCGGGAGGTATAATGACGGTAACCGGCTTTAATACGCCATGATTCATGGGAATTTCATCGTCAATAAGGGTGCGGAGCACATAAAGAACTGCTGCCATACACACGGAAGAAGGAGCATTGAAGTTATTCTGTCTCTGAGGTGATGTGCCGGTAAAATCTATTACGGCATGTTTCAGAATTTTATCAATTGTTATCTTTACATGTATTACGCTTCCGTCATCCATTTCATAGGAGAATTCTCCGTTTTTCAGTTTCATGAGAACTTTCTTTACACCTGCTTCCGCATTATCCTGAACATGTTTCATATAGGCATGAACTACCGTCAGACCGTAATGAGAAATCATTTTTCGAAGTTCGTGAACACCTTTCTCGTTTGCTGCAATCTGTGCTTTTATGTCTGCTATGTTTTGAGCTATATTCCTTGCAGGATATGGCCCGGAAGAGAGTAATTCCATAAATTCCTTTTCCCTGAAAGTGCCTCTGTGAACAAGAAGAAAATTGTCTATTAAAATGCCTTCTTCTTCGATTGTTTTACTGTCAGGAGGCATAGAGCCCGGTGTTATGCCTCCTATGTCGGCATGATGGCCTCTGCTTGCTATGAAAAAGATGATTTTTTCTCCGTTATCGTCAAAAACAGGTGTTATTACTGTTATATCAGGTAAATGGGTGCCTCCGTTATAGGGATTGTTGAGCACATAAACATCACCGGCACTCATTGTATTGCCTCTCTCTCTTATAACCGTTCTTACACTTTCTCCCATAGAACCCAGGTGCACCGGTATATGAGGCGCATTTGCCACCAGATATCCTGAACTGTCAAAGATGGCACAGGAAAAATCAAGACGTTCTTTTATATTTACCGAATATGCCGTGTTGCACAGTGCCACTCCCATCTGTTCCGCCACAGACATAAAGAGATTGTTGAAAATTTCCAGCATAACAGGATCAATTTTATCTGATGTCATTGAGACAGATTTCGGCACCACTCTTGTTAAAATCATATGGTTTCTTTCTGTTATTTCTGCTTCCCACCCCGGTTCTACAACAGTTGTGGAATTCGGGTCCGTAATAATTACAGGCCCTTTTATATTCATCCCCGGTTTCAGGCATGTTCTTTCATAGACAGGTGCTCTGTGGTATTTTCCTTCTGTATAGATATCTGCGATTGCATCAGGTTCAGGCAATTCTGTAATCAGTGCTTCAGGTAACAAAGGATCATCTATTTTTTCCATTGAACCTTCTGCTTCCACTGATATAGAATCAACAATGAGATTTTTTTCCATAATAAATCCGTAATGCTGTCTGTGTATATCCTGAAATGCTTCAGCTATGGTCTTAACATCGAATCCTCTTTCGTAAGATATTGTGAGCGGTCTGTCTGTCCCGTCATATTTAAGATTAAGTCTCTCGTAAATATGTTCTTCTGCAACGTCCTGTTTTCTCATTTCCATGAGTGCTTCATCTCTCAGATTCTGTAATTCTCTGTCAATAATGGAAAGTGATTCACCGGATAGAAGGACTTCCAGGGATTTTTCTTTTATTACCCTTATGTCTGCAAGACCCATACCAAAGGCAGACAGCACGCCTGCCAGAGGGTGTATAAAAATCTGCTTCATTCCGAGTGTATCGCCTACTTTGCAGGCATGCTGCCCTCCTGCGCCTCCGAAGCAGCAGAGCACATATTCCGTAGTATCATAACCGCGCTGAACAGAAATCTCTTTTATGGCATTTGCCATATTTTCAACTGCAATTTTAATGAAACCTTCTGCTATTTCTTCAGGATTTTTGTTCCCTCCGGTCGCACTGTTTATTTCTTCTGTAATTACGCGGAATTTTTCTTTTACTATATCTTTATCTACTGGTTCTCTGCCTGAAGATCCAAAAACGTCCGGGAAAAAATCGGTCTGTATATTCCCCAGAAGAACATTTGCATCTGTTACGCACAGCGGGCCTCCCATACGGTAACAGGCAGGGCCGGGATTTGCTCCGGCACTTTCAGGGCCCACTCTTAATCTTGTGCCGTCAAAGGTGAGTATTGAACCTCCTCCTGCAGCCACTGTATGGATCTTCATCATAGGCGCTCTCATCCTCACTCCTGCTACAGGGGTTTCAAAGGATCTTTCATACTGTCCGTTATAAAGAGCCACATCTGTAGAGGTTCCTCCCATATCGAAACTTATAATCTTCGTAAAACCTGCCATGACCGATGTGCTTACCGCTCCTACAATACCTCCTGCAGGGCCTGAAAGAATGGCATCTTTGCCTGAAAACAGATTTCCCTCTATAAGTCCGCCGTTTGATTGCATGAACATAAGTTTCACCGAAGGATTCTGTAATTCAGAAGATACTTCGTCGATATAACTTTTTAAGACAGGTGATACATAGGCATCTACAACTGTTGTATCACCGCGGCTTACAATTTTTATGAGAGGATTCAATTTATGAGATACGGAAATCTGTCTGTAGCCGATGAAACTGGCTATAGAAGCAATTTTACCTTCATGAACAGGATGGCGGTAGCCATGAAGCAATACTATGGCGCAGGAAGTTATGCCTTTTTCATATATGTTTTTAAAATCAGAAAAAACCCTCTCTTCATCAAGTTCTTTTAATATTTCGCCGTCAGCGCTTATTCTTTCGTCTATTTCTACTACTTCTTCATAAAGCATCTCCGGTAATATGATGTGTTTGTCAAACAGGGCCGGCCGGTTTTGATAACCGATTCTCAGAGCGTGACGAAATCCTTTCGTAATAAAGAGAACCACTCTTTCTCCTTTTCTTTCAAGAAGAGCATTTGTGGCAACAGTAGTGCCCATTTTCACGGAACCAATTATATCGGGTATGATTTCTTCTTTTTTAAGTCCGAGAATTTCTCTTATGCCATGTATGGCTGCATCTCTGTAATGTAATCTGTTTTCAGAGAGAAGTTTGTGAGTAATAATGGTTCCGTCCGGTTTTCTTGCTACAATATCAGTAAAAGTTCCGCCTCTGTCGATACAGAAGTTCCATTTGTAGTTGTTTGTTTTTTCGTTTTTCATAATAGTCTCCTTTCACTATTCACTTTTCACTTTTCACCGGAATAGTGAACGTAAAAACAGTTCCTTTCACTTCTTTGCTGTCCACATTTATCTCTCCGCCATGAGCATTAACTATACATTTGCATATGGAAAGACCCAGGCCCGTACATTTTTCTCCTTCTGTCGGAAGTACACTTGTTCTGGATAGTTCATTGAACAGATGCTTCATCTCTTCCTCCGGTATACCCTGACCATTATCCATTACAGAGATTTTCAGACGTTCATCTTCATATACTGCTATTATTTTTATTACAGTCCCCGAATGAGAAAATTTTATGGCATTTGTAAGCAGATTGGTCAATACCTGGTTTATCCTGTTTGGATCCATAAAGATATCAGGTATATCTTCTCCGATATCCAGAATAATTTCAATATTTTTTGCTTTACCGAGTATTTTATTCAGTGAATACCAGCCATTTAGATATGAAGAAATACATATTGTCTTTTTCTGCAATTTCCATTTCCCGGACTGAATAACACTCAGATCAAGAAGATCATCTATAAGGCAGAGCATGGACTGGCACATTTTATTTATATCTGAAATAATCTCTGTCTGTTCTTCTGTAATATTTCCTAAAAATCCGAGATTGAAAAGTTCCAGATAATTTTTTACAACCATTACGGGACTTCTTATATCATGAGCTACAATACCTAAAAATTTGTTTTTCATGCTATTTAACTCGATTATTTCCTGATAAAGTCTTCCTTTTTCTACTATTATAGATACGGAATTAGCTATTTCCGAGAATATATCTGCATGAAGGTCATTATATGTATTGGCTTCTTTACTGGTAAAGAATAGAAAGCCGGCAGGTTTACCGTTGACAATTAAAGGACATGTAAGATTTGATAGCATGCCTTCTTCTAATATAAGTTTTGTTGCTACAGAAGAAGGATTGTCTATAAGATATTTTTGCAGGTTGTTTATAATACGTGGTTTCCCTGTATTTATAATATTCTCAAGGGAACTTCCTTTTAACTGTGATTTATAACCGGGTTT
Source organism: uncultured Synergistia bacterium (assembly GCA_937888925.1). Next base: position 4,259 of record CALARM010000276.1, read on the forward strand.
TAGAAGTATTTTTGATAGCTTTGACTTAACCCATTTTGAGGTGACTGACGAACCTTCCAGAAAAGCCACGCCAATTCTTTCATAGGGTATTAAAATTTGAAAGGAAGAAAATATATAATCCATTATTTCATCAAGAACCATACCCTGATTTATTTTTTCAATAATTTTTTTCTGTACTTTTATTTTTTCATATTCTTCTTCTATGTTTCGTGGTTGAGTAATAATTGAATTATCATAATATTTTATATTCTCCATTTATTATCACCTCCTGACAGTATTACTACTCTAATTACCGAACCAGGTAAATTCGTAACCATTTTATCAGCTTCTACCTGACAGGCTCTTACAAAG